>CAYRTA010000132.1:0-6416 GCA_964427045.1 uncultured Hoministercoradaptatus sp.
CCTGTTTGAGGTTATCTATTTCTCGACAGCCCCTTTTTCGTTTATCAGAACTTCTGATACAGCCAGCGGTAGCCATAGGGCTGTAAGGTCACCGAATCGGCTTCCATCTGATCGCCGGAGAAAAGGTCCGTATATACCCCGTCTTTTTCCTGAATCCAGGCTGTTTTCCATTCCTCACTAAAATTAAACAGAGCGATCAGCTTTTCCCCATCCAGATACCGCCCGATGGCAAGCACATGATCATCATAAGTTTCCAATGTCCATATATCCGCGCCGGTTTCAAATACCCGGTACGCACTGCGAAGGCGGATCATCTGCCGGATACTCTGATAAATTTCCCCTTCGATGCTTTCCTTATCGTCTCGTTTTTTGGCTTTTTCCCAGTCCATGGAACCACGGTGAATGTAACGGGAATCCTCCCATTTCAGAGGATCCTTGTGATATTCATAATCATTTTCCTGCCCTATCTCATCTCCACTGTAGAGAATGGGAATGCCGGACTGGGTATACATATACGCATGCAGCATGAGATCGCAGCGGATACTCCGTCTGATTAATTCTTCATTGCCTTCATAGGAGAATTTCTCAATGCCGCACAGGGAAGCGGTCGTTCCGCAAAGTCTGGCATCTCCCAGACGCGGATCGTCGTTATACAACTCGCCTCTGCCAAAATACTCCTCCCGTTTTCCGGTGAAGAAATCATTTAAGTATCTCTTATGCGCCACTTCCTCCATACCAAACTGACGCAGCCAGTCATAATCCAGTCCCCAGCCAATGTCATCGTGACAGCGCAGATAATTGAGGAAGGTATATTCCTTTGGCAAAGATGCCAGAATATCCATCTGCCGCTTTAAAAGCCGTACATCTCTGGTTGCCACCGTATGCCAGGTGGAAGCCATGGTTGTCACATTATAGAGCATATGGCATTCCGGTTTTTCTACCGTTCCGAAATAAGGAACTACCTTACTCGGTTCCATGACCACCTCGCCAAGAAGCAGTACACCGGGGCATACGATTTCCGTAACCATGCGCAGAATCCGGACAATGGTATGCACCTGTTTCAAGTTCCGGCAATTGGTATACAGTTCCTTCCATATATAAGGAACGGCATCGATGCGCAGGATGTCCACCCCCTGATTAGCCAGATTCAAAAGATTAGCCGTCATCTCTTCCAGCACAACCGGATTTTGATAGTTCAAATCCCACTGATACGGATAAAAGGTAGTCATGACATATTTTCCCACGTCCTCAAGCCAGGTAAAATTGCCCGGCGCCGTGGTTGGGAATACCTGGGGACAATACTGCTCGTAAATAGCCGGAACCGTAAAATCATCAAAGAAGAAATAACGGTCCTGATAAACCTGCTCCCCGGCTCTTGCCCGTTTTGCCCACTCATGCTCTTCGGAAGTATGGTTCATGACAAAATCCATGCAAATATTGATCCCTTTTTCATGACAAAGGGAGGTCAGTTTTTCCAAATCCTCCATGGTTCCCAGCGCCGGTTTAATCTTCCGAAAATCCGCCACCGCGTAGCCGCCGTCGCTCTTTCCATCAAACGTATCCAAAAGCGGCATCAAATGAACATAATTTACTCCGGTTTCCGTAAAATAATCCAGCTTTTCCTGTACACCTTTCAAATCTCCGGCAAAGGCATCCACATATAACATCATACCGGACAGATCATTTCGTTTATACCATTGCGGATCTTCCCTGCGCATATGATCTCTTTCTTTTAATGTCTCACTTCTTCGATGATCGTAAGTTTTCAGCATATCCAGAAAGGAGGCAAGGCAATCATAACGCTCACCGTACAATTCACAGTATAACCACTTTAATTCATCATAATAAACAGACAGTCTTTCTTCAAACTTGCTTGTCATTATCCCGTTCGCTCCTTTTCCACCCCATTTACCTATGAGACAAATCGTGCACTTCCACAAAATGTATCTGATAGGCCAGATAGGTTCCCATTTCAATTGGCAAAGGCCAGCCGCCATACATCAGCGCACTGCCGCTGTAAATGTGTCCTGTGGACTGGTCCTGATACAGCGCATCCTCCTTTAGTCCCTGCAGCCGGATATAATTTACCGTCATATTTCCACTGATTTCCAGCATCACGACCTGAACCAGTACTTCTTTCTGATCTTCCGACACAAAGGCCCAGGCCCCCACCTCATCAGAAAACGGATTGCTCAGCCGGTAATACAGACCATTGGAAATTAAGGGCGCATATTTATGATACAGCGAAACCTGCTTACGGATTTCCTGTTTTTCCCCGGAAGTCATTTTTTCAAGATCCAGTTCGTAACCGAAGGTTCCTGCCATGGCTACCACGCTTCTCGTATTTAACGACACCGTTCTTCCCGTTTGATGATTGGGAACTGCCGATACATGAGAGCCTATGGCCGATATGGGAAATCCAAAGGAAGTTCCGTATTGAATCTTGATGCGGTCGATGGCATCGGTATTATCGCTGCACCAAATCTGGGGGCAATAATACAGCATACCGGCATCAAATCTTCCCCCGCCGCCGCTGCAGCCCTCGATCAGCATATCCGGATACCGTTTCATCAGCCGTTCCAGCAAATCATACAATCCCAGCACATAATCATACAGAACCTTTCCCTGCTCTTTCGTGACGACTGAGTACACATCGCAGATACTCCGGTTCATATCCCACTTGATGTACTCCACATTACCCTGATCCAATACATTGCAAATTTCCTGATAAATATAATCCACCACGTCTCTTCTGGAAAAATCCAGAACCAACTGATTTCTGGCACGAACGGGTTGTCTGCCCGGAACCTGCAGTACCCATTCCGGATGTTTCCGGTATAGATTGCTATCCTCACTGACCATTTCCGGCTCAATCCAAATGCCAAATTTCAGTCCCAGTTCATTGATTCTGGTAATCAGGGTGCCCAGACTCATCCCCAATTTCTTTTCGTTTACATGCCAGTCACCCAGACCGCTGTTGTCATCATCACGTTTACCGTACCACCCATCATCTAAAACCAGCATTTCCAGATTCACTTCAGCTGCCTGTCTGGCCAGCTTTAAGATGCTTTCCCCGTCAAAATTAAAATAGGAGGCTTCCCAGCTATTAATCAGAACCGGGCGGATCCTATCTTTATATTTTCCGCGGCAGATATGCTGCCGGATACAACGATGCAGATTTTGGGACAGACGATTGAGTCCCTGATCCGTATAGCTTAAGATAACTTCCGGCGCCACAAATGCTTCCCCTTCCTCCAGGGGATAACGAAACAGTTCTTCCTGCAGGCCAAGAAGCATACGGCTCTGATTATATTGATCCTTCTCCACTTCTCCTTTAAAACCACCGCTGTATACAAAATTCATCATATAGCAGCTTCCATTTGTTTCAGTCGTTTCCTTATCCGCCAGAATCATAAGCGGACTATACTGATGGCTGGATGTTCCTCTGCGGCTTCCAATGACCTGATTTCCATGATGTACCGGTGTCCTCTGAAAATTCCGTTCCATGGCATGACGTCCATAGAAACAAATCACATCATACTGACCAAATAAAAAGTCCAGGCAGGCAGAACTTACCTTCTCCAGATAGATCTTCTGTCTGCCTGTATTTATGATTTTTACACTTCTGGTAAGAATATCCTTTTGGGGCAATACGCCGTAATATAAAACCGCCTGAAGGCCTGTTACTCCGTCCTCCATGAGAATTTCCAGTGTCTCGGCCTCCTCCCCGGCAGCATATACTGCCGGGAGGCCGCACAGAGCATATTTGCCCTTATAAATTTTATGATTTTTATACCGCAGATCACAGCTTACACTGCCATCCGCATTTTCCACGATCAGGGCCGGACTCCGGTAATCTCCCGTTCCCTGACAAGGATATTCCTGAGGAAGTACATCCAGAGAATACGTACGATCCTGCTTGACATCACTGGGATTGCCGGAAAATCCCCTGTCCGCAAAAGTCAGCAGGTAATTTGCGCTATCCGGCACACGCTTTCCATAATAAAGATGTAACAAAAAACCGAAATTATCCACCTTCATCTGATAAGTTGTATGAACTGTCCGTATGGTAAACAGCCTGTTTTTATCATCGTATTGTATTCCCATACAGTAATTACTCCTTAAACTTTTATTTTACCGCACCATTTACAACACCATTCAGAATCTGTTTCTGGCAGATCAGGTAGAAGATCAAAATAGGCAGTAATGCTAATAAATAAGACGCAAATGCCAGGTTGTAGTTTGTACCAAACTGAGTCTGGAAAGTCATCTGTGCCAGCGGCAGGGTGTTCATACCGCTTCCGGACATAATAACCAATGGAGTCATAACGTCATTCCAGGTTCCCAGCGCGGTCAGTACGGCTACTGTCGCATGCATAGGTCCCATCAGAGGGAAGATAATCTTCCAGTAAGTGGTCCATGTCGTTGCGCCGTCCACATATGCCGCTTCTTCCAGAGCCATCGGAATATTTTTCAAATATCCGCTGTACAGAAGTACATTCATCGGCATATAGAACACAACGTATAAGATAATAACGCCTACCCAGTTGGCGAGGCCAATCTGTGCCGTCTGTTTAATCAGCGGCATCATCAGAATTGCAAAAGGAACAAACATACCACTGACAATGTACAGATAAACAAAATTATAGAATTTACTGCCGCTTTTATTTCTTCCGATTGCGTAGCCAGCCAGAGAATGGAGTACAACGGAAATGATCACGGTAAGTCCGGTAATCAGTATACTGTTTCCAAGAGAACGCCAGAAATCGGTCACTCTCATGGCTTCTGCAAAGTTGGACAAACTCCAGCTTTTTGGCAGAGATAAAATACCGCTAATGCTGTTGGTCATTTCTGTCGGCTGTTTAAATGCAATGACGATGGTCATATACAGTGGGAAAATAATGGTAATCAATCCCAAAATCAATAAAATTGTAATCGGCCAATTTACCCGTTCAGGTGCTGATGTTTTCTTCATTATAACTGCTCCTCCTTCTTACCTAATACGCCCAGCTGGAACGCAGAAATAAGTACAACGACAACAAAGAATACTACGGCATTGGCACTCTGGAAACCGAACTGACCGCCACTCATACCATTCTGATAGATCAGGTAAGAGATAGACTCCGTACTCTGTGCCGGGCCACCTTTTGTCAACGCTACGATCTGATCAAATACCATCAAAAAGTTTTTCACGCAGAGAACCATGTTGATGGTAAAGAAAGGCAGAATCAGAGGGAAGGTAATGCTTTTAAACCGCTTCCATCCGGTTGCGCCATCCAGATCGGCTGCTTCGTATACATCTTCCGGTACGGTCTGCAGACCGGAAATATAAATGATCGTGTTCATCGCTATGGACTGCCATGCGCAAACAATCACGATTGCAATCCAGGCAAGACTGGTGCTGGAGAGCATACTGGAACTGAGTGTTTTGCTTCCAATGATCTTTCCGAATACGGGAAGGATATAAGTAAAGAAATAGTTGAAAATATAACCTACAACCAAAGCGCCCAAAACATTGGGAATAAAGTACAAACCGCGAAGCGCGCTTTTAAATTTGATTTTGCTGTTCAATCCCAAAGCCAGTATCAGACTGATTACATTGACAAGGATCGTCGCCGCAATCGCCAGCTTGAAGGTGAACAGATAGGAACCGCCTACACGGGAATCCTGAAACAGATCCACATAATTGCGAAGGCCAACCCAGTCATAGCTTCCGTAACCCTTAAAATTTGTAAAACTATAAATTACACCTTTGATCAACGGCAGTGTATTGAAGCAAAAGAACAACGCCATGATCGGTATTGTAATCAAAAGAAATGTACGCTTTCTTCCTGTCATTCCTGCTTTATCCATGATTTCCTCTCCTTTCCCTTACTGTGCATCCGGATGTTCCGCCAGATAATCCTCTACCTTCTGAATGATGTCGCGGTTATAACGAACCCAGTCTGAATCAAATTTCGCAAGGAACGCATCCACGTCTTTCTCAATCAGGAAGGTCTGAATCTGGGCATCCACGGACATCTCCGATGGATAATAATGATCCTGATAGTCAGCCATACGGCCTTCATCAATGTAAGACTTCATGCCATCCAGCATGGACGGAAGTTCAAAGTCGCCTTCTTTACAAGGTACTGCATTCTGATTATCCAGATATTCCTGGATACTGTCATCTTCCAAAAGGAAACTCAGCACTTCATAAGCCGCTTCCTTTTCTTCACAGTCTGCCATGACACAGAACTGCAGGTCGATACCAGAGTTCAATACGTTATCCGCCTCATTCTCATTGGCCGGGAATACAAAAGAATCCACATCCAAATCCGGATTTACGGACAGAATCTGCGGTACGGCATAACTACCGATGGCATACATTGCAGACTCACCGTTTGCAAAAGCAGTACAAGCACCGTTGTAATCAT
>CAYRTA010000133.1:0-6311 GCA_964427045.1 uncultured Hoministercoradaptatus sp.
ACCTGAAAATCCGGGCTTTTCTGACTTGGTCTTATTATATCACGCTCATCTTTTTGATATTCCACGGCGGGAGCCGCCACAGAATTGGCAAAACCGGTAATCGGTACCAGATTTCCTGCTCCGCCCCATTTCGCAAGCCATGGATAGATATTTAAACCTGTCAGCAGGGCGCTTAGAAAAATTAATGCCACCGAACACCAGGTGGAAGCGGTTTTCTCATCCATATTCTGAGATAAACCCCAATTTAAAATTGCCTGACCCAGCACACAAATCAGGCCTCCCATAAGAAATGCCTTCAGCATATTCAGAGGCAGACTGTGCATAGGCGTCATCTGTTTTACATATTTTTCATATTCTTTCTTCTGTTCTTCGGTCTGGAGATTTTCCATTACTGCCACCATCCTTTCAAAAAAAATAAAAGCGAACCTAAAGTCTTGCCGACGGCCATGGCCAGAATCAGCAAACTCAACCCCCAGGTAAGTCCCAGCCGCCGGATGAGAATCGCATAAATATTGACAACCTCACCAAGTGCCACGATCCATCCGCCCAGAAAGAAGCCGGAGGCCAGCCCAAACAGAATCACAGCCCACAGGCCGAGGGGGAGACTTCCCTGATATAAATAAAACAGATTTCCCACAAAGGCGCCCAGAACAGAACAATCCTCATATAGCCGTATCCGTTTGGCCGTCCGGGTAATCGCCGCATACCGGGGAATGACTCCAAGGGAAATAATCAGAGCAACCACGCCGCTGGCAACGATGCCCCCAAAAGAAAGTCCCAAAAATACAAGTAACCAGGTCATCTTTCAGGACTCCTTTCTATTTTCCATTTCAACAATAGTTGTATCCACATCATCTTCATACGTTCGCATCTCCACTTCCATCGGCGTCGGATCATGGGAGAGACTGAACTTTCCAAAATGATTAAAGAAAAAGATGGCGCCCAGGCCAATTCCCAGAGAATAGGAAATCTCCAGGGCCGTAAACCCATTGGAGGACTGTCCTGTCAACTGGGTATAAATATTTCCAAACAGTTTTCCCAGGTCTACGTCCGCATTAAAGGTCATAATGGAAAACATGGTGCCAAAAAAAGTGACAATACAAACCAGCAGCGTCTTTACAATGGAAAGAAATCCCTTCTTCCTGCCAGGATCCTCATAGGTCAGGACGATATCCGGTTCGCCAATATGCGTAACATCCACTTTATCTTCCCGTTTCTGAATCTCCCGGATCAAATCCATGGCGGAGATTACATAACGGCCGTAACCCTTATGAGGAAGCTGTGATACCACCAGTGTACCGCACCGGGCCGAAACAATGGGATTGTGGCAGGATAACTTTGCCACATCTCGCAGACAGACCTTTTCGGCCGTTATTTTTACATTCTTATCCGTCTGTAAATACAAGATTTCACTCACGGACCAAGCCTCCCATCCAACTGGGAATGCCAGAGACATTCCTGTTTTATGAGAACTAGTATCCGCAAAATCTCAAATATCATACAATCTTTTTGCGTATTTTAGCCAGAATCTTCTTTTCCAGACGGGAAACCTGCACCTGAGACATCCCCATTTCCCTGGCAATGGCAGTCTGGGTCATATCCTGAAAATACCGCAGGTACAATAACTGACGCTCTTCCCCCTCCAACTGTCCCAGCGCATCTTCCAAAAACAGCTTATCCAATACTTTTTCATTCTTATTTTCTTCTTCCTCAATTTTGTCCATCAGGGAGATATCCGTTCCATCTCCCTGATAAATAATCTGCTGCAGGGATTCCACTCTGGCCCCCGATTCCATCGCCAGGATCAAATCTTCCGTCGGAATCTGTAATTCTTCGGCAATTTCCTTTACAGTGGGTTCCCGTCCCCATTCCTTTTCCAACCGCTCCCGGACCCCATAGGCCCGCATAGCCGTTTCTTTTAGTGAGCGGCTGACCTTCAGGATTCCATCATCTCTGAGAAACCGTTTGATTTCACCGCTGATCATGGGTACTGCATAGGTGGATAACTGAACCTGATAGGATAAATCAAACTTATCCACCGCCTTAATCAGGCCAATGGTTCCGATCTGAAATAAATCTTCCGCTTCTACGCCCCGGCCCACAAAACGCTTAACAATACTTCGGACCAGACCCATATTTTCTTCTATCAAAGTATCCCGTGCCTTTTTATCCCCTTCGTGTGCCAGTTTCAGCAATTCGAGGGTATGTTCCATGGGACCTCCTTCTATTCATATTTTCCGACGGGTCTGCCAATATCCTTAATCATATAAACCGTTGTACCGTCACCTGGTCTGGATTCGACATGCAGTTCATCCATAAAGGCTTCCATAAAGGCAAATCCCATACCGGACCGCTCCAAATCCGGCCGGCTGGTATACATGGGTTCCATTGCCATCTTCACGTCCTCAATACCCACGCCCCAGTCACGAATGGTCAGATACAGCTTTCGCCGGATCGTCCGGCAATTAATCTGTATCTTTCCCTGGGTATCCGGATACCCGTGGATGATTGCATTGGTTATGGCCTCCGATACGGCCGTCTTAATATCCGCCACCTCTTCCAGTGTTGGGTTTAACTGAGTGCAGAATGCAGCCACTGCCACCCTGGCAAATCCTTCATTAGACGAACGGCTGTCAAATGTGATCGTCATCTCGTTTTTCTGTTCCATGTTATACTTCCCCCCATTCTTCCTCATTCCAGACTTTTTCCCGTTCAATACGAATAATCCTGGTCAAACCGGCCAAATTCAGAATCTTGTAAATCCGGCTGTTGACATGTGTGGCCGCCACACTGCCCCCCAGAAGCCGGATGTTCTGATACCGTCCCATTATCACGCCTATGCCAGAACTATCCATAAATTCCGTATTGCGAAAATCAAATTCCACCTCTTGAATATTCTTCTCCGTAATCAACTGATCCGCCCGGGCCGGAATATCTCCGGCACTGTGATGATCCAATTCCTTGGGCATACGAATAATCAATGTTTTCTGTTTGATCTGAAATTGTTCCAATATACTCCCCTCCATGTTCCATCATTTCTTAAAAAAGAATCCTGTGTTTCATAGGAAACCGGATTGTGTCAAAAACAATATGGAATCGAATGAAACAAAAAAACAGGGCATATGCAACATGTACATATCCCCTGTTTCGAGGTTCCTCTATATAATCCGTATCTTATTCGCCAGCTTCCGGAGTCGTCGTCGGGTTTGCGGCAGAACCATCGCCGCCCTGGGTAGTTCCTCCTATTTTATCGCTGCCGCCATTATCGATATATTTCTGTGCATTGGTGGCCTTCTTCGTGCCTGGGAAGGTATCCACAATCTTCTGGAAGATCTCAACGGCTTTGTCATAATCTTCATTAAGCCGGTAAGAATGGGCCAGCAGATTCAAAACCTCATAATCCGTATCGTCCATTTCCATTGCCTGTGTCAGCTTCTCAATGGCCGTCTCGTACTCCTCCGCATAAAATGCGATCTCGCCTTCTTTTTTCAGGTTCGCCAGCAGCGTCGTCTCAATATTATCGTAAATCGTATCATAGATAGCTTTCGCATCCACCGATAACAGATCCGAATCTACATTTTGAAGTACATTGGCCGCCGCCGTATAATTTCCTTCCTGATAAGACGCGTAAGCTTTAATCAGGTTTTCATAGCTGGTCACCTGGGTGGTAGCCTGGGCAATCTGCTCATTGGCGGACGCCACCGTCTCTTCAGATTCCTGAATCTGTGATTCCAATTTCTCCAACTGGACAGACTGGCTGGCCATGGTTTCACTATAATTTACTACTTTTTCATTGGCTTCCCGGTTAATCTTCTGGGTATTGGCAGGCACCACCAAAAACCAGATCAGACAGGCGCCCACAAAGAATCCGAAAATCAGATTCAAAAGGGTAGCAGCCAGCGTGCTCTCCCGAAAGGCAGGCGGCTGTACTACAATCTCATTATCCGACTGGTAAACCACAGAAGGATTACCCAAACCAGACTCATTCTTGCTCCGGCCGCGCCCAATAAACCCAAAACGTCTGGGTTCCAGACTGGTCATGGTTCCGGTCTGCTCATCCACTTCCTTTAAGAAACGAAGTGTGGTGGAATTGGTTTTATCAATCCGGGCCGCCCGCTTTAAAATCCGGCGGGCTTTTTCGTATTCCTCCTGTTTCAGATAAATCAGCGCCAGCAGATGGTAGCCCTTGATCAGTTTGGGATTCTGGTTCAGAATTTTCTTTAGCTGAATGACGGCCACATCCTCGCTGCCCCTTCTGCAGCATTGCAGACTGTCATTATACTTTTTAATGGTCTGATTGATGATATCCAGTTTGTTCGCATTCTGCTGCAAGCGATTGATATAGTCGGAAGCAATGTTATTTTCCGGCATAATATTCTTACTGATGACCCATTCGCTTAAGGCGGCCACAGCCTCTCCCATCTCAAAATAAACAAGTCCCAGCAGATTTCTTGCCTGCACATTCAATTTATTTAGCTTCAAACTTTGTTCCAGCAGATCAATTGCTCCGGATAAATCACGAATCTCCGCTTTCTCCAGGCCCCGGTTGTAGTACATATTGGAAAGATGCCATACTTTCTTCTGCAACTCCACATGATAACCACAGGAAGGACAATAGGAGGAATCATTGAGCACTGCTCCACAATTCATACAATTCATCTTATGCCCCTTATTCTCTCTGTTTTTTGTCGTTGTTTAACTGTATTTCCTTCAAAATATCCACGATATCTGTCAAGTCTCTGGTGTATACTGCGTTTTCCACCTCGTCCACATCGAGACAGGGTTTGAACTTTTTCAACTCTTCTTCGTAATCAATCATAATTTTATCCCCTTTTTACTGTTTCTGTTCCCGGCCGGCAAGATATGCCTTAATCTCACCTACCAGATACAGAGACCCTACACAAAACACCATACCGTCTCCTCTCAGAGAAACTGCCTGCTCGAATGCCTCTCCCACATCCGGTCTGGCATATACCTGCTTACAGCCATTCTCCCGAAAGATTTCGGCCAAATCTCCGGCCAGGACCGCCCTGCTGCCCCAAATCTGGGTTGTCACCACTGCATCCGGCTGAATTTCTTCACAGATCGTCCGGATCATGGACCGGTAATCCTTGTCGGACACTGCAGAAAACAACAGTACAATCCGGTTCTCCTTTCTGAAATGGCAGGCCGTCTCCACAAAGCGGGCCACACCGTCCGCATTATGGGCGCCATCTACAATCACACCCGGCAAAATCGTCTCCATCCGGCCTTCCCAATGTGTATTGGCAATGCCGCAAATCAGCTGATCCACCGGTATTCCATGCTCTTTTTGCAGCTGCACCATAGTAAAAAATGCCAGCGATGCGTTCATCATCTGATAAGATGCAATGTAGGGAATCGACAGCGTCACAGTTTTATAATACTGGCTGTGGAAAGAAAAATCAATGCCCTCTCTTGTATTTTTCAGCATTTCATACATGTCATCGGTCAGGGCATAGGCCGGGGCATCCATGGCTTTGGCCTGTTTTTCTATTACCGCAGCCGCTTCCGGCTGATGTCCGTCATAAATCACCGGAACACCTGCTTTGATGATACCGGCCTTCTCACCGGCAATGGCCGTTATGGTATCGCCCAGATATTCCACATGATCCATACTGATGGATGTAATGATGCAGGCCAGAGGATGATCCACTGTATTGGTGGCATCCAGCCTTCCTCCAAGCCCCGTCTCCAGGATCAGATAATCCACGCCGGCCTTTTCAAACACCACCATACCCATCAAAAACAGGGTCTCAAAATAACTGGGATGATCCAACCCCTGCTCACCGGCCTTGCGGATAATCTCCTGTATCTGTTCAAATGCCTCCACAAATTCCGCATCGCTGATCATCTGACCGTCGATCTTAAACCGCTCGTTAATCCTGACCAAATGAGGAGATGTAAACAGCCCCACATGATAACCTCCGGTGCGAAGCATAGAATCCAGATAAGCACAGACACTACCCTTGCCATTCGTGCCAGCCACATGAATTACCTTCATCCGGTTCTGGGGATTACCCAAAAGTGCTAAAAGCTGTTTCGTGTGATCCAGAGGATTCTTTGATGTAAACTTTGGTATTTCATCAATATAAGTAACAATCTCATCGTAACGCAATCTATTTCACCACTTATCTCTTGTTTTATTTTTAAAAATGCTACCTCTCCATTATATAATAGGAAACCGGATTGTCCAGTCCCAAACACATTTTTTCCATCTTCTTTTTCTCTTAATTTTCGCAAAGGAAAGGAAAAAAGGATTTATATCATATGAATAAAAAAGTGTCTTCGAC
>CAYRTA010000134.1:0-6280 GCA_964427045.1 uncultured Hoministercoradaptatus sp.
TGTGCAGGAGCCACTTCGTTATGTTTCGTTTTAGCCGGAATACCGAGCTTCCAAAGTTCCTCATCCAGATCATGCATATATGCGGATACGACCGGTTTCAGAGTTCCGAAATAATGATCTTCCATTTCCTGACCCTTCGGGGCCGGAGCGCCGAACAGGGTTCTTCCGGTAAATACCAGGTCTTTTCTGGCTTTGTATTGTTCCTTGGATACCAGGAAATATTCCTGCTCCGGTCCGATGGTGGTATTTACACCGGTAACTTCCGTATTTCCAAGAAGGTGCAGCATTTTGGTAGCTTCTTTACTTAATGCTTCCATAGAACGCAGCAGCGGGGTTTTCTTATCCAGTGCTTCACCGCCGTAAGAGCAGAACGCGGTGGGAATGTACAAGGTTCCATCCTTAATAAAAGCAGGAGAAGTCGGGTCCCACGCAGTATAGCCTCTGGCCTCGAAGGTGGCTCTGAGACCGCCTGACGGGAAGCTGGAAGCATCTGGCTCGCCCTTTACCAATTCTTTTCCGGAAAACTCCATGATGATCTCGCCGTCACCGGTTGGAGTAATAAAACTGTCATGCTTTTCAGCAGTAAAACCAGTCAATGGCTGGAACCAATGGGTAAAATGGGTGGCTCCGTTTTCCACGGCCCATTCCTTCATGGCAACTGCTACGGAGTTTGCCACGTCCAGTTCCAGATGGGTTCCATTTTCGATGGTCTTTCTGAGGGCTTTATAGATGTCCTTCGGAAGTTTTTTCCTCATGACCTTATCATTAAAGACCAGGCTTCCATACAAAGCAGGAATTTCTTTTATCATAATAATTGTTCTCCTTTCCTATGAAACAAAAAAAGGCGCCCTGGACCTGAGTCCAAAGCGCCGTTGCTTATGGTTTGTAGTATACTCAAAAAATTTGAAATGTCAATCCTTGAATTGAAAATATGGCAAAATATCCAGAAAATGAAAAAAAAGAAACGGGAAAATTGTACAGAAACTGAAAAGTTGAAAAAAGAAAGCATATTTATAGGAAGAAAGGAATTGACAAAACCCGGCGAAAGGGGCATAATAGCCTATTATATGGACTGACAAAGGTGTCAGAAATCTTTACGGGATTTTTGACACCTTTGTCAGTCCATTTTTTGTTTCATAGGAAGTTACTCCATTTTGTTCTTAGCACAATACGGTTTCCTATGTAATAAAAAGCGCTCCGCGCAGGATTCTTTTTTATATCTAGGAGGAATATGTGATGTCGGTAAAATATGTATTTGTCACCGGTGGTGTGGTATCCGGTTTGGGGAAGGGAATCACCGCAGCATCACTGGGAAGACTTCTGAAAGCCAGAGGTTATCAGGTTACCATGCAGAAATTCGATCCTTATATTAATGTGGATCCGGGAACCATGAACCCGATTCAGCATGGTGAGGTTTATGTAACAGATGATGGCACGGAGACCGATCTGGATCTGGGCCATTATGAGCGATTTATTGATGAAAGCCTGGACCGGAATTCCAATGTGACAACCGGTAAGATTTACTGGTCGGTGCTGCAAAAGGAACGTCACGGGGATTACGGCGGGGGAACCGTACAGGTAATTCCCCATATTACCAATGAAATTAAAAGCCGCTTTTACCAGGCAAAAAATGCAGATGAAAACCGTATCGCCATTATCGAGGTTGGCGGAACGGTGGGAGATATTGAAAGCCAGCCCTTCTTAGAGGCCATTCGCCAGTTTCAGCATGAGGTGGGACATCAAAACGCGATTTTGATTCATGTGACATTGATTCCTTATTTAAAGGCTTCCGGAGAGCAGAAAACGAAGCCGACCCAGCAGAGTGTAAAGGAGCTGCAGGGCATGGGTATCTGGCCGGATGTGCTGGTATGCAGAAGCGAGTATCCGGTAGGCGACGATTTGAAAGCAAAGATAGCACTGTTTTGTAACGTTCCGGTGGATCATGTATTACAAAACCTGGACGTAGAATATTTATATGAAGCACCCCTTGCCATGGAAAAGGAACGGCTGGCCCAGGTGGTATGCGAATCCCTGAAGCTGCCCTGCCCCGAACCAGATCTGGCGGAATGGAGAGCCATGGTTGAGGATTTGCGCCATCCGGAACATGAGGTGGAAATCGCCATGGTAGGGAAATATATTCAGCTTCACGACGCTTACCTGAGTGTGGTGGAAGCGCTGAAGCACGGCGGTATTGCGGCCCACGCCAACGTAAAGATCCGCTGGATTGATTCAGAGGAAGTAACGGAGGAAAATGTCAGCGGACTGTTAAACGGTGTAGACGGTATTTTGGTACCGGGCGGATTCGGAACCCGCGGCACCGAGGGAAAGATCACGGCGATTCGCTATGCGAGAGAACAGAAAATTCCGTTTTTGGGCATCTGCCTTGGTATGCAGATGGCGATTGTGGAATATGCCCGTCACGTACTGCGCTATAAGGATGCCAACAGCATCGAGTTAGACCCGGATACCAAACATCCGGTGATTGCTCTTATGCCGGAGCAGGATGGCGTGGTGGATTTGGGCGGAACCCTTCGCCTCGGCGCCTACCCCTGTGTGTTAAAGGATGGTACAAAAGCTCAGGCCCTTTATGGCGTGAAGGAAATCAGCGAGCGCCATCGCCATCGTTACGAGGTGAATAATGATTACCGCATGATATTACAGGAATACGGCATGGTATTATCCGGAGTATCGCCGGACGGCAGAATTGTGGAGATGATGGAACTTCCGGATCATCCCTATTTTGTTGCTACCCAGGGCCATCCGGAGTTGAAATCCAGACCCAACCGTGCCCATCCCTTATTCCGCGGCCTGATCCAGGCGGCAGTGGAATATGAAGCCAGTAAATAATTGCAGATAGAATGGAGACTGTTATGAAAGAGAATCAAGGTTTATATAGACCGCAATTTGAACATGATAACTGTGGGATCGGTGCTGTCGTCAGCAGCAAGGGCATCAAGAGCCATACCACTGTTGAAAATGCACTGAAAATCGTGGAAAATCTGGAGCATAGAGCAGGTAAGGATGCAGAAGGAAAGACTGGAGACGGCGTAGGTATCCTGCTGCAGATTTCCCATAAATTTTTCAAAAAAGAATGTCAGAAGCTGGGCTTTGATATCGGAAATGAGCGGGAATATGGGATTGCACAGCTTTTCTTCCCTCAGAATGAGTTACAGTGCAACCAGGCCAAAAAAATGTTTGAAATCATTGTACAGAAGGAGGGCCTGGAGCTTTTGGGATACCGGGAGGTTCCGGTGGCGCCGCAGGTGCTGGGAAACAAGGCCAGAGAGTGCATGCCCCACATTATGCAGGCATTTATTAAGAAGCCGGCCCATGTGGAAAAGGGGCTTGCCTTCGACCGGAAGCTTTATATTGCCAGAAGAGTATTTGAACAGAGTAACGAAAATACTTATGTGGTTTCTATGTCCAGCCGTACCATCGTCTATAAAGGTATGTTCCTGGTAGGTCAGCTGCGCACCTTCTTTATGGATTTGCAGGATGGGGATTATGAATCCGCCATTGCACTGGTGCATTCCCGTTTCAGTACCAATACCAATCCCAGCTGGCAGCGCGCCCATCCGAACCGCTTCATCGTACATAACGGCGAGATCAATACCATCCGCGGTAATGCCGATAAGATGCTGGCCCGTGAGGAAACCATGGAAAACAGTCTGTTGAAGGGAGAACTGCATAAAATTCTTCCGGTGGTAGATACCAAGGGTTCCGATTCCGCCATGCTGGATAATACCCTGGAATTTCTGGTTATGAGCGGTATGGAACTGCCGCTGGCTATGATGATTACCATTCCGGAGCCCTGGACCAATAACCAGACCCTCTCCCAGGATGAGCGGGATTTCTACCAATATTATGCGACGATGATGGAGCCATGGGATGGCCCGGCCTCTATCGTATTTTCCGACGGTGACATTTTGGGTGCGGTTCTTGACCGAAACGGTCTGCGTCCCTCCCGCTATTATATTATGAAAAACGGCGATCTGATTCTGGCTTCGGAGGTCGGTGTTTTGGATGTGCCGGAAGAAGATATCGTATTAAAGGAACGGCTGCATCCCGGTAAAATGCTGCTGGTGGATACGGTCAGCGGTAAAATCATGCAGGATGCGGAGCTGAAAGAGAAATACACCACCAAGCAGCCCTACGGTGAGTGGCTGGACAGCAATCTTTTGGAATTAAAGGACTTAAAGATTCCCAATAAACGGGTAGAGACCTATGACGATACCAGAAGAAAGCAGCTGCAGAAAGCCTTTGGCTACACCTACGAGGAATATAAAAATTCCATCCGGACCATGGCCTTAAACGGAGGAGAAGCCACCGCCGCCATGGGTGTGGATACGCCGCTGGCTGTGCTTTCGAAAAAGGAACGCCCGCTGTTTGATTACTTCAAACAATTGTTTGCCCAGGTTACCAATCCGCCTATTGACGCCATTCGTGAGGAAATTGTCACCAGTACCACGGTTTACGTAGGTAAAAAGGGCAATTTATTGGAGGAAAAACCGGAAAACTGCCAGGTATTGAAAATCCGCAATCCGATTCTGACCAATACGGATATGTTAAAAATTAAAGAAATGAAGGTTGACGGCTTCCACGTAGCTGTGGTTCCGATCACCTATTATAAGAGCACGAAGCTGGAGAGAGCCATCGACCGTTTGTTTGTGGAGGTGGATAAGGCTTACAAAGACGGCGCCAATATATTGGTTTTATCTGACCGCGGCGTTGATGAAAATCATGTACCGATGCCTTCCCTCTTAGCAGTATCTGCTGTTCACCAGCATTTGGTAACCACCAAAAAGCAGACCTCTATGGCGCTGATTCTGGAATCCGGCGAGCCCCGTGAGGTTCACCAGTTTGCGACGCTTTTGGGCTATGGAGCATTGGCCGTCAATCCTTACCTGGCCCATGATTCCATCCAGGAGCTGATCGATGAGCATCTGTTGGATAAGGATTATTACGCGGCCGTGGATGATTATGACTATGCGATTCTTCACGGTATTGTAAAAATTGCCTCCAAGATGGGTATTTCCACGATCCAGTCTTACCAGGGCGCTAAGATTTTTGAGGCTATCGGTATTTCCCAGGAAGTGGTGGATAAATATTTCTCCGGTACGGTCAGCCGTGTGGGTGGTATCACCATGGAGGATATTGCAAAACAGGTGGATGCCCGTCATTCCCGTGCCTTTGATCCGCTGGGGCTGGATACGGATTTGACGCTGAATAGTCTGGGAAAACATAAGAGAAGAAGTGACGGGGAAAAACACCGCTATAATCCGCAGACCATTCATATGCTGCAGCAGTCTACCTGGACCGGAAATTATGATTTGTTCAAACAGTATACATCCCTGATCGATAAGGAAGAAAGTGGTTATCTGCGAAGCCTGATGGACTTTAACTATCCTGAGACCGGTATTCCGATTGAGGAAGTGGAAAGCGTGGAGGAGATTGTACAGCGCTTTAAGACCGGAGCCATGTCCTACGGTTCCATCTCCCAGGAAGCCCATGAGACTTTGGCTATTGCCATGAATCATCTCCATGGCCGTTCCAATACCGGAGAGGGTGGTGAGAGTGATGAGCGTCTGGATTCCGCAGGAACCCCGGACAGCCGCTGTTCCGCCATCAAGCAGGTGGCCTCCGGCCGCTTTGGAGTCACCAGCCGCTATCTGGTAAGTGCCGATGAGATTCAGATCAAGATGGCCCAGGGCGCGAAGCCCGGGGAGGGCGGCCATCTGCCGGCCAGAAAGGTTTATCCGTGGATTGCAAAAACCAGACATTCCACCCCGGGTGTAAGTCTGATTTCCCCGCCGCCTCATCACGATATTTATTCCATTGAGGACTTGGCGCAGTTGATTTACGATTTGAAAAATGCCAATAAATACGCCCGTATTTCCGTGAAACTGGTTTCCGAAGCTGGTGTCGGCACGGTTGCGGCCGGTGTGGCCAAAGCGGGCGCGCAGGTCATCCTGATTTCCGGCTATGACGGAGGTACCGGAGCCGCTCCCGAAAGTTCTATCCATAATGCAGGACTTCCCTGGGAATTGGGTCTTGCGGAGACACACCAGACATTGCTCCAAAACGGTCTGCGTAACCGTGTGCGCATCGAGACAGACGGTAAGCTGATGAGCGGCCGTGATGTGGCCATCGCCGCCCTGCTTGGCGCCGAGGAATTTGGCTTTGCCACCGGTCCGCTGGTAACCATGGGCTGCGTCATGATGAGAGTCTGCAACCTGGATACCTGTCCGGTGGGCGTGGCTACCCAGAATCCGGAACTTCG
>CAYRTA010000135.1:0-6259 GCA_964427045.1 uncultured Hoministercoradaptatus sp.
ACACCTCGCTGAGGTTAATCGGAGGGCGGAAGTGCTGTTTTTCCGGCTCGTGGAATATATGTATGGCAATATGAAGACGGAGACCGTATGTGGGCCTGCCATATGTATGGCTTTCAGATACTCCCTGCGCGAACTGTTTCTTCCACATAATTTTCCTTTCTCCTGCCGCGTGGCAGACGATTCATTCCGAACTTAGGCACCACATCTGAAAGCGCTGTCGCATTTCAGACGTGAAAGCATATCATAACAAAGTATTTATATCCTGCTTGCCGCCGCGAAACCGCTCCTGATTGAGCATGGCATATCACCAGCGCCGTCGGCGTCACCCACAACATAGAACTCATTCGCGGCTGAATAATATGCCATAGCCTCGTCAATACATGGTTCAATTCCGCCGCACACCACAACGTCATCACAGGCCAGCGTATTTTCGATGCCGTCTTTATCGACATATGTAACTGAATTTGGAGTAACCCTTACTGTCGTAGCCTCTGTAATACCTTTCAAATTGTCAAAGCGTTCCCAGTAAGGTGCCATGTATACGTGGCCTGTCTCCTTATCATGCTTTATCCACGCTATTGTAATGCTGTGCAGCGGGGATGCGTCCTTTGCAAGCTGATTCTGGCGGGTAAGGCAGGTTACATTATGTCCGTTTTGCGCGAGATAACAGGCCGTCTCGATTCCCGTTTCAGAGCAGCCTACCATCACTAAATTTTTGCCGAGTTCAGATTCGTGACCTATCACGTCATGGCAGGTCTTTACTATTGGATTTCCTTTGGTGTCTCTCATGCCTTCGATATAAGGAACCTTGGCCTTTGCGCCTGTGGCCGCTATGACCGCGTCAAATTCCATAACCGCCAGCTCATCAGGTAAAATTTCCGTGTTAAGCTTTATTTCCACCCCCTTTTTTTCAAGCTGTCTTATAAACCACAGCCGGTAATTTTTAAACGGCCACTTAAAATCAAAATAATCCGCATGACGCAGTTGCCCGCCAAGATAATCCGTCTTTTCAAACAATGTAACGGTATGTCCACGCTCTGCAGCCGTAAGTGCAGCCTGCATACCCGCAGGACCACCGCCAATTACTGCGACTTTTTTCTTTCTGGTTACGGGACTCACCATATTTTTTGTTTTCAACTCCCGGCCGAAATCCGGGCTTGCGGCACAGACTGACGTCCACGGAGCCCTTCTTCTGCCGTGGCAGCGATTGCAACGCAGACACGGCCTGATATCCTCGCCCCTGCCTTCAATGACCTTCGTATAATAATCAGGATCGGTAAATAAACCGCGCCCTATGCTAATAAGATCGCAGTCGCCGGCCGCCAGCAGAGCCTCCATTTCATCTGGCTCTTGAAATCCGCCTGCAGCCGCCAACGGAATGGTTACCCCGGCAGCTTTCATTCTCTTTATAACATTAACACAGGGATGCTCACCAGGGGAGAAAGTATATCCCGTCGGGTGATTTGACACCATTGTCCCTTCACGGATTGTCATAAGGTCTATCAGTCCCTCTTTCTGCGCAAGCTTCGCGAGGACGGCGGTATCCTCTGCCGTATGGCCTTCTTCGAGGCTTCCTCCGGGACCATGGAGGCTTTCTCCATACATCATAACGTGAACGATAAATTTTTCTCCGCAGGCTTTTTTTATAGCCCGGCAGGTATCCAGCATAAATTTGCAGCGTTTCTCTGTAGTCCCGCCGTATTCATCGTCACGGACGTCAAGGCTGCGGTCAAGGCCGACACCTCCCAGCGCCACGCCGTCATATCCCCATTCCTTATACATGAGGGTTCGCTCCACCGTAGCGTTTATGGCCGCATCCATCTCCTCTTTGGTAGCTGCCCTTGACGGCGGCATAGGTATAAATCCCTTATCCGTCTGCATGTAAGGAACAGAGCCTCCTCCAACGGACGCTCCCATCGGGAGTTTGACGGCAACGGAAACAATCACCTTGGAGCCATAGTAGTGCACATCATCAGCCAGCGAACACAAATAATTATGTACGGCCGGATTGTTGAGATCAAAGGAGTAGGAATGTGAAAAATCATGCTCAGCCGGCATTTTACGTACTTCCGGACGGAATGCGTCACAGAGAACGACAAGTGAGTTGCCTCTTCTGGCCGCCTCCCTGTGGAAATTTATAAATTGCTCTGTAGGCCATTCCTCCGGTCCCTGTATTTGATCGGGACAGCATTTTGGGTGTACCATTCTGTTTTTGAGCCACACGCCATTTGGAAGCTTTAACGGCGACGTCAGCACATTATATCTTCTCATTCGGATATTACCTCCTTAACAGTTTTCATTGAGGGACGCAAGATATTTTCCCAATACCCGCCCATGGGTCATAGCCATACCTATGGAATTTCCGGCTATCGGCGTTTCGTAATGAATCGCATATCGGTTGCCTAAACAATTCCCGACAGCGTAAAGTCCCCTGATTGGTTCGTCATTATAATCCAGAACATTCATATTGTCATCCGTTATCAGGCCGCTAAGCGTCACCAATCCCAGATTTATACGGCTGGTGTTCAGCTTTCCACCAAAATACGGCGGCTCATTAATAGGCAAAAGCATTTCGGGGTCTTTCCCGAACTGTGTGTCTTTTTCTGAATAGCAGAGCTCGTTATATTTGTTCACTGAATCGACCCATTGCTTTCTTAATTCAGGAGCGACTCCCAAATATTCCGCAAGCTCTTCCAGCGTATCGGCAGCCCATATGGTGGCTTTAAATCTTTCGGAGGAGGCGCTTGCACGAACAGGATATCCCTCAGAACCGCATCCCAGCACATGAGACATATCCTCTTTCAACTGTTGTACATACTCCGGTCGCCCGAAATCGTAGCATCCGTGATAAATGCTCCCCTTCGTCATCTGCTCAAACCATTTGCTATCAGTTACCCACGTGTATTCTCCTCTAAGCAGTCTGGAGGCCGTGATACTTCCGCCCGGTATGCCCTCATTGGTATACCGTTTTCCTTTTGGATTCAAGGTGAGACCGCACTGTGTCAGCCCGGTTCCCGCACCGGCGCTCATCATAGACGACCGTGGTGCGATATCCAAACGGCCTCCGGCCCAGATCCCGAGCTTTTGGCCCATACCATCCTGACCCAGGCCGCCGAAATCTGTTATTCCGTTTAATGCCGCCACTTCACGCATTTCATCACACAAAGCATATGTCATCTGATGATTGGCCGAAAAGTCTCCCGCTGCCAAAACGACAGCCCTGCGACAGTTATATCTTATATGTTCACCTTTTTCATTTTCAGCAATAACTCCGCCTACCGTGCCATTTTCGTCTTGCACTAGTGCCTCAACGCGCATACCGAAATGCCATTCCGAGCCAAGTTCTTCTGATCTGTGCCAGGCATATGCCTCAAAATCCGTCATTCTGGAATGCTGCATCATAAAAGTACGCTCATCCCGGTCGGTTATGACCTTGCCGCGAAGCTGAAGTGTACCCGCCCAACTCTTATATCCGCAGCGTACCAGCGGATACCTCACATTGTCGCCATATGCGACGTGAATGTTGCATTTGTCGTTATCCAGAATATCATCATTTGAATCGATCAGGGCTATCATGTTATCCATCATTTCCCCTGAATTGTGGACATATGAGGCAATAAGCGAAGGATTTACTCGATTTCCGTTAACACGAAGAAATTCATTGATGATTTCTTCTTCATCATAAGGTCCCAGGCCCTGCTCTATCAAAAATTTTGAATTTACATGGCCGATCTGCTCTCCAAGCCATTTCATTTTATTTTTTTCAAGCTTTTCAACAACGATAACAGAAATGCCGGCTTCTGCTGCCGCCAGAGCGCATTGAACTCCTGCATGACCGCCGCCGACGATTACAACATCAGCCAGATACTGATTTGTTATTTCATAATTTTCAATAATGGGTTTTTCTCCTGCCCATTCTGGAAATCTTTTTTTAGTTTCTTCCATTTCAGTCTCCAAACTCAATTTTTTATAGTTTTCCCCATTGAGTTGAAAACACAGCCCAATGGGGAAAACAATTTTATTTGACTTTCTTCACAATTAAGTTTTTATTTGTTTTTATTAAAATCCATACTTAGCTGCATATCGGTCGTAAGCGGCTTGTTTTATTTCGATGCACTTCTCAATATTCATACTTTCGACAGTTTCGCAGTATTGAGCGTAATCATCTCTCCCGTAATGACCGGTGATATAGAGGTTTACAAATTCCAGTGTAAGAGTACCGATATCGCCCCAGAGTGTCGTGAATTCAGTACTTTCATCCATATTCATGCTCACAGCGGCAGGTATGCTATATCTGTTTGTCGTTTTCCAGAGGGTCAAAGTGTCCTTTTGGTATTCTGTGTAGGACGAGAATTGTCTGTCATAAATTTCAACAAAGGAGAATTTGCTGGGCATGGTGTACATCAAGTATCCGCGGCTGTTTGGGTCATTGACAACAACGTCAGTCAGGATATATTCTCCGTCAACTATATTGTAGCTCAGGCCTTCAACACCGTAGTTCGCGTAAATATGTCCTTCGTCGCTGTAAAACCAGTCAAGCCATCTCATACAGGTTTCAATGTCAGTACAGCCTGTAGTCACAGAAATACCTTCTCCGGTAGCAATATCGTTGGCTACGCCGAGATAAGACTCACCGCCTTCTTCAATAACAGGATTGCTGAGGGGAACAAGGTAATAGTCTTCATCCTCGATTATAGAATTATATGCAGTCATGTTGTAAACATAGTCGTCAAACAAACACACACCATGCTCGACCTGAAGAGCGGAGTATAAATCCATGTTGCTCATGTAATCTTTGAAAATAAGGCCTTCAGAATACCACTTTTGAGCCATATCCAGATAAGCCAGGAAGTTATCCTCATCAAAGGGGCTGAAGTGTATCACACCGTCCTGAACGGTGAATGGGGTATCCATTGACATAAAGCAAACCGTGCTCACGCCGTATCCGCCGGAGAAGGCACCGTTGTTTGAGTTTCCATAGCTTTTAAGGGTCATGGGAGCTTCCACGCCAAGCTCCACTTTTACCTTGGTAAGATAATCATACCATTCGTCGTAGGTTGTGATATCATGATAGTCCAGACCAAACTTATCCAGATAATCTCCGCGAGTAACAAAGCCCATATTACCGGAACGGTCCGTTGTGTAGAATAAGGCTGCCTGTCCGATCATGGTGTTGTCCAAATCGCAGTAAGCCCCAATAGCATAACTCGGTTCAGATTCTATTACTTTTTTATAATTCGGCATATACTCATCCAAATACGGAGCCAGGTCTATTGCCACCTCCTCCTCAATGGCTTGAGCAAGTCCGCCTGCCCAAACGGACTGAAGCTGTGCGATCATATCTGGATAATCGCCAGAGGTGATAAGCAGGTTGATATGTTGTTCCATTTCACGGGAAGGATACATCATAAACTCGATATGGACGTTGGTCATTTCCTCTAAATGTTGCCAATAATAGAAATCGTTATAGTCGTCCACTGTATCCTGCTGCATCGTAACCAGTCTAAAGGTAACCTCTTTATCCAATGGGAAGAATGATGGTTCCTCGATTGGCTCGGATTCCTGTGCTTCATCTTCATCCGGTGCATCTGTTGGGTTGCTGGTCACCAGAGCCTGCGTCGTTTCCGGAGCTTCAGTGATGTCATTGGAGGGGGCCCCACAGCCAGTAAAGGCAACTACCAAAGATAAAATAACAAAAGATAACATTATAATTTTCCCAATTTTCATATTTGTTCTCCTTTACTACATTTTCTTTAATGCCTCATAACTTTTCCATTTGCGAACATGCCGAACTGAACACCCCCTCCCAGACCTCTTGCGAAAATAAATAAAAGCATGTAAAATGAAGAAATGAAATACGAAAAGATAGCAGAGTACAGCGAAACAAAATTCCGTCGAATCACGGGGGTAATGCTAGCGGCATTCCAGAAGATGGTGGAAATACTGCGGGAAGCATATGCGGCAAAGCACCGGCGTCGAGGGAGGACGCCAAAACTGCGCATAGAAGATCTGCTGCCAGCTACCCTGGAATATCTGCGGGAGTACTGGACCTATGCGCATATCGCAGCCAGCTATGGGATAGCGGAAAGCAACATCTATCGTGGGATCAAGCGGGTAGAAGGGCGCTGTTGACAAACTCCATTTTTCCAATTTCAGCGGCGATCTGGTAAAATAAAAGAAAAGCGAATGGAGCCTGCGGGCATAATGAATCGACGTGATGGGGTTCAACAGAAAATGCTGTGTGTAACGCTGGAATCGC
>CAYRTA010000136.1:0-6158 GCA_964427045.1 uncultured Hoministercoradaptatus sp.
TCTCAAAACTCAGACCTTTCCAGTTTGCCGGATATTTGCCGTGGATGTTACCGATACCTGCTGCCAGGAAATCGATACCCAGATCAGCGATCATCTTGCATTCCTGAGGATCAGCACATTCGCCCATACCGATAACGCCATCTTCTTCGCCGCCGATCGCACCAACTTCAGCTTCCAGAGACAGACCTTTTTCTGCACACAGTGCAACCAGTTCTTTTGTTTTCGCTACATTCTCTTCGATTGGATAATGAGAACCGTCGAACATGATAGAAGAGAAACCAGCCTCTACACATTTCAGGCAGCCATCATAAGTACCATGATCCAGATGCAGCGCAACCGGAACAGTAATATTTAACTCTTCCAGCATACCATTTACCATACCTACTACGGTTTTGAATCCGCACATATATTTTCCTGCACCTTCGGATACGCCAAGAATAACCGGGGAATTCAGTTCCTGAGCGGTCTGCAGAATTGCTTTCGTCCATTCCAGGTTATTGATGTTGAACTGACCTACCGCATAATGGCCAGCCTTTGCTTTCTTTAACATTTCTGTAGCTGATACTAACATATTTCAACCTCCTACGCTTCTAAAAAGTATACGCTCCGGGCAATCCGTACCACACGCCCAGTTCTTTGTATCATTCCTGCTCATTATACCCTATCATGCCTGGAAATTCAAGAGCCGATAAGAATATCTAACGCCTGCTTTTTATTTTTTATCACTACCTTCTCATGGGCTCCGCCGTATTCTCCGTCCAGCGTCCACGGAATCGCCTCATCAAAGCAGAGTTCCAGACGATTTGTTTTAAATGCATCAATCATATCGGTCACATCTTCCTCTTTCAGCAGCGCAAAAACAATCTCATTCAATTCTATAACATTTTTTGGCTTTTTAATCAGCGTTACCTCAAACAGACCGTCATCCATCTCTACGCCGGAACCGATCAGATTCTTAAAACCGCCTACGGAATGGGAATTCGTAACCATTCCATAGATATATTCATCTTCATACTCATTTCCGTTTGCCCTGACATGCACATGATAACTTTTTACATCAAAGATCCGTTTCGCGCCCTCCATTATGTAGGCCAGATGTCCCAATATATTCTTCAGGTTCTGGTCGGTTTGGTAGGATACATCTGTAAAGAGTCCGAATGCCGCCACATAAATAAAATTATCATCATTAAAAGCGCCCACATCCACGGAATATAATTTTCCGTCGATAATATCCTTGGCCGCCTTTACCATATCTCTGGAAATCTCCAGACTGGACGCGAAATCGTTGGTACTTCCAGAAGGAATATAACCGATGGGCACATCTGCATCGGCCTTCATCCGTCCCGTAACCACTTCATCCAGCGTACCGTCGCCGCCGCTGCAAACAATCAAATCCACATCCTTTGCCATTTGCTCTACCCGTTCCTCCGCATCTCCATGACACTGGGTAGGATGCGTAATTACCTCATAACCGCCTTTTACAAAGACATCAATAATATCCAAAAGCTTACTCCTGATCAGGCCTTTTCCCGACCGTGGATTAAATATGAAAAGCAATTTTTTGCGCATAAATATCCTCCCTTTCCTTTCAGGCATGTTCCTATTTTCTGCAGCATACATATCCTTTTATTATTATGTTCTTATTCTCCGCGGCATACTACCTTTTGCAGTACTCATAATACAATGATTTTTCCAAACAGGCAACCCCCCATTTGTCACAGGGCAAAAGATTTCCTGTACATATAGATGCCTCATATTCGCGATCTGTCTCTTGACAGTTTCCAAAAAGTATATTACAGTCCTAATTGTAAATACTAACAATGACGCATGGAAATATAAATGGAGGTTTATCATGGCACAAGCATTCACAACAGCTAATTTTGAATCAGAAGTATTACAATCTGATGTACCTGTTATGGTGGATTTCTGGGCAACCTGGTGTATGCCCTGCCGTATGCTGGCACCAGTCATTGAGGAATTGGCAGAAGCTGCCGATGGTTATAAAGTTGGCAAGGTAGACGTCGATCAGGAACCGGAACTGGCGAGAAAATACCGGGTTATGAGCATACCGGCAATTTTAGTCTTTAAAAATGGTGAAGTAGCCGCACAGACTGTGGGCTTTCAGTCTAAAGAGGATCTGGAAGCATTGCTGAAATAATAGCATATACTGTTTTATCCCGATGGGGGACAGGTAATGCCATCCCCCATATTGGGATTTCTCAGAGAATACATAACATCCAGTATAAACAGAACAACAAGAACCATACACAACACCTTTCTTACCTGCAAATCCATATGCAGGATTCGCTGATTCAGCCAGGGAGCCAGTATATATACCAAAAGAATGCCTCCTATTCCGAAAAACACCAATCCCACAAGGGACACCCGTCCCTGAATCTGAAGAATATACTCGCTGTAATCCCACCATTTTCTATGAAATAATAGTTCCATCAGCCAACCGGTCGAATATTCAACTACGCCGCAGATCAGCGCGATCAGAAAGAACAACTTTACCGGTCTGTTAAAAAAACGTCTTAAAAACAGCAAAATTAATACTCCGCCTGTTCCATAGATGGGAAGCCAGGGGCCAAAGAGGAATCCTCTGTTCACAAATACATGGTCACCCACCCAAAAATACAGGATTTCCCATAACCATCCAATGGCGGAAAACAGGAAAAAGAATAGTATCAAAACTTCTTTTGTATAAATCTGACCTTTCTTTTCCACTTGTCACAGCTCCTTTCCCGGACCATATGTTTCTGTCTTTTCTGTCTGGTCTTAGGATACCTGATTTTTCTTAATATATAAGGAAAAAACCTGAAGATTTTATAAAAATCACTTTAAAGTCATCTGAAAAAACTATATAATAGACAGCGTAACTTACATTATAAAAAGGGAGATTATAAGAGATTATTATGACTGGAATACTATATGGAGCAGGCGTCGGTCCTGGGGACCCGGAACTTATGACCTTGAAGGCTGTCCGCCTGATTCAGGAAAATGAAATCATCGCCATCCCGGGAACCATTCCACAGGAAAGCGTTGCCTATAAAATTGCTGTGCAGGCCGTACCTGAACTGGCCCAAAAAACATTACTGCCACTTTCCATGCCCATGACTCACGACCGCGTGAAAATGGAACAAAATCATGATCTGGCTGCCGATTTAATTGAACAGTATCTAAAAGAAGGAAAGAATGTGGTATTTTTAACCCTGGGTGATCCCACAGTTTATTCTACCTATATTTATGTACAGAAACGTCTGATTGATCGTGGATACCAAACCCAGTTGGTCAGCGGCATCACATCCTTCTGCGCCGCCGCTGCCCGTACCAATATCCCGCTGGTCGAATGGAATGAACCGCTGCATGTCATGCCAGCCGTCCATAAATTAGACAACCCGCTGGATCAGCCGGGCACTTATATTCTTATGAAATCGGGCCGGAAAATGAATCGGGTGAAGGAACTGCTTAGAGAAAGCGGCCGGGAAGTGATTATGGTGGAAAATTGCGGTATGGAAGAGGAACACATCTATCACGGTGTGGATGCGATACCGGATGATGCCGGATATTATTCTTTGATTATTGCAAAAGAACCTGGTTTACGTTGACACTTTCATATGGCAAGTTCTTTCCAGGTTTCCCATGATGTCAAAAATCGCTTAGGCATGCGCCTAAGCGATTTCTAATTTACATGAATAATTTTAAACCAGTTCCAGAACTACTTCCATAGCTCCGTCACCTTTACGCTGTCCAATTTTGATGATTCTTGTATAACCACCATTACGTCCGGCATATTTCGGCGCAATCTCAGTAAACATTTTGTCTACCAGGTCTACCTGTTTGGTGTTTTTCTTTCTGCCTGCAGCTTCAGTCGGAACAGATTTTACCGGGTAGAATACTTTCAGCATCTGACGTCTTGCATGAAGTCTGGAAGGAGCGTCTTTGGTAATCTCTTTCTGTACTTCATCATATACCGTTACTTTCTTTCCGTCTTTTACTTCTTTCACTCTCTTACCGTTGGCATCCTTGCGCGGTACCTTTGCGGTAACAGTAACTTTCTCGAAGTTATCTTTTTCTTTTACTGCCAGAGCGATCAGACCTTCTGCAACTTTACGAACTTCTTTCGCCTTTGCTTCTGTGGTAACAATCTTACCATGATATAACAGATTGGTTACCTGATTTCTAATCAATGCTTTTCTCTGATCACTTGTTCTGCTCAGTTTTCTATATCCTGACATTATTCTTTCCTCCATTTGTGGAACACCGTGCCACACATCATCGGTTTTACTGACAAGGTGCTTTTTTTCTACAAACTATCCTTTACCCTACCGGCTTCTGCCGGCAGCCACCTGAATTACTCCTCGCCGGGATTCAACTGTAATCCAAGTTCTTTTAATTTCGCAAGTACTTCTTCCAATGACTTACGGCCCAGATTACGAACCTTCATCATATCCTCAGAAGTCTTGTTGCAAAGCTCTTCTACGGTATTGATACCTGCTCTCTTCAAGCAGTTATAAGAACGAACAGAGAGTTCCAACTCATCAATGTTCATTTCCAGAACTTTCTCTTTCTCATTATCCTCTTTCTCGATCATAACCTCTGCTGCTTTTGCATTTTCGGAAAGATCAATGAAGAGTTTCAAATGCTCACTCAATACTTTGGCAGCAAGGCTGACTGCTTCATCCGGATCAAGGGTGCCTTTCGTATATACATCCAAGGTCAGCTTATCAAAGTCAGTAATCTGGCCAACACGGGTATTTTCGACTGTCAGATTGACACGCTCTACAGGAGTGTAAATAGCATCTACGGCAATCACGCCAATAGCCATATCTTCTGTCTTGCCTTTGTCCGCACTGACATAACCGCGTCCCTTTGTAATGGTAAGTTCCATATAAAGCTTGCTGTCTTGTCCGCCGTTTAAAGTGGCAATTACCTGATTCGGATTCATGATCTCGATATCCTGATCAACCTGAATATCAGAAGCACGAACCACGCCTTCGCCTTCAAATTCGATATAGGCGATCTTGGGATCATTGCTCTCACTATTGTTCTTGATAGCAAGGCTCTTCAGATTCATTACGATTTCTGTAACATCTTCCTTAACGCCCGGGATCGAACTGAATTCGTGCAACACGCCTTCAATCTTTACCTGACTAACTGCCGCACCCGGAAGAGAGGAAAGCATGATTCTTCTCAGGGAATTACCCAGGGTAATACCATAACCTCTCTCAAGTGGTTCTACAACGAATCTGCCATATTTTTTATCATCGGAAATCTCTGTAATCTCAATCTTTGGTTTGTTAAAATCAAACATACCAGGCCCTCCTTCATGGGTTAATCTGTTTACTGAGGGTAACAAATGAAAACGGCCGGTCTGTTACAGACAGACCGTTTCACCTTATTATTTAGAATACAACTCGACGATAAGCATTTCGTTTACAGGTACGTCAATTGCATCTCTGGAAGGAAGTTCTTTTACGGTTCCCTTCAAAGCTTCCTGATCTACATCCAACCATTCCGGAACCAGTCTGCCGCCGGTTACTTCCAGAATGTCTTTATATCTCTGAGAAGTTTTCTTTGCTTCTTTGATTTCGATCTCGTCGCCGGCCTTTACCAGATAAGAAGGAATGTTTACCTGCTTACCGTTTACCAGCACATGCTTATGATCAACGATCTGACGAGCCTCTTTTCTGGTTCTGGCAAAGCCCAGACGGAACACTACGTTATCCAGTCTGCTCTCCAGCATAGTCATCAGGTTCGCGCCAGTCATACCCGGCATCTTATCTGCTTTCTCGTAATAGTTACGGAAAGGTTTCTCCAGAACGCCATAGATGAATTTAGCTTTCTGTTTTTCTCTCAACTGCAGACCGTACTCGGACACTTTACGGTTTGCTCTTTTCAACTGTCTTGTGGACTTTTTATCAATTCCCAGATATACCGGATCCAGACCCAGGGATCTGCATCTTTTCAGTACAGGTACTCTATTAACTGCCATAATCTACTGACCTCCTAATTAGACTCTTCTGCGTTTTGGTGGACGGCATCCATTATGTGGTACCGGTGTTACATCTTTGATGCTTACTACATCAAGTCCGCATGCGGAAAGAGCACGAATCGCTGCTTCTCTTCCTGATCCCGGTCCCTTTACGAATACATCA
>CAYRTA010000137.1:0-6051 GCA_964427045.1 uncultured Hoministercoradaptatus sp.
GGCTTCAGGTGCCTGTGGTAGCAATATCGTGCGGGTTCAAGTCCCGCTTCCTGCATTTTTTTATTGCCAAAAAACAGAACAACCAATGACGATTTCAAAATACAGAAAGGGCTGCGGCGGAAAGCAGATCCGTTATGAGATACAAAGCAATGTATATTATACAATTGCCGCTTATCTTACGTATCTGCTGCCTGATGCCACAGCCCCTTCTTATTTCTTGCTTATTATTTACCGGTTACTGAAATTCTTACCTGCTCTTTTGCCTGCCTTTCAAAACAGATGAGACCTTTTATCGTTTAGTCCTCTTTGACCTCTTCTTCTGCCGTATCGGTACAGGCATCCAGAACTTCCTGCTCCGGGTTTTCTGCAGCTTCTTCTTCTGCAGCCTCTTCTTTGGCAGTTTCTGCCTCCGCTGTTTCCTCTTCTTCCGCAGGTGTCTCTTCTTCCTTTTCAATAGGATTTCCGCAATGCATGCAGAAGCTTGCTTCCTTCGGATTCAGGAAACCGCAGGAAGTACAAACGTTCTTTCTTCTTTTCCCTGCAAGTTCCTCGCGCAGCGCATCCGTAAGGGTCTGCAGTTCGGCAATCTCATCACAGATTTCAGCTAATTCCTCATCGGACAAATCACCCGCAACATAACGGCCATAAACCAGTTCGCCCAGTTTACGGTAATTTTCCTTAACTGCCTGCTGCGTGCTCTTGATCTTCGCATGCAGTTTCTGGGTCTCTACCAGATCGTTGGTTTTCTTTGTCACAGCCTCTACGGTATCCGTCAATGTCTGCTTCATGCTTTCAAAGAAATCATCACTCATAGTTACTCCTCCTTTATATATACTATCTTATTGTTTCTGCTCCAAATAGGCCATCTGTCCTCTCAGAGAAATGCGGGGCCCGCCCGTATGCTGAATATAATCTCTGGTAATAACCACCTGGCCAATATTGTCGTCCTTGGGAATCTCATACATAATATCCAGCATATATTCCTCCAGGATCGCCCGTAATGCTCTGGCTCCGGTGTCCCGTTTCAGGGCCTCGTCAGCAATGGCCTCCAATGCATCGTCATCAAAATCCAGCTTGACCTCGTCCATCTCCAAAAGCTTCTTATACTGCTTCAAGATGGCATTTTTCGGTTTTTTCAGAATTTCTACCAGCATGTCCCGATCCAGTTCCTGAAGGGTAAAAACTACTGGTAGTCTGCCCAGAAATTCCGGTACCATACCAAAATTTCTCAAATCTTCTATGGTAACCTTATCCAGAATATTCTTATCTTTGTCATATTTATCTTTCAGTTCCGCCCGAAAACCGATGGAAGCCTGACGGTTCAGCCGTTCTTTAATCACATCGGCCAAATCCGGAAATGCTCCTCCACAGATAAATAAAATATTACTGGTATTGACTGTTGTCAGCGGCACCATGGCGTTTTTGCTATTCGCTCCTACCGGGACTTCAATATCGCTGCCCTCCAGCAGTTTCAACATTCCCTGCTGTACGGCCTCCCCGCTGACATCCCGCTGATTCGTATTCTTTTTCTTTGCAATTTTATCAATCTCATCAATGAAAATAATCCCATGTTCGGCCCGCTCCACATCGTTGTCGGCGGCCGCCAGAAGCTTGGAAACGACACTTTCAATATCATCGCCGATATATCCCGCTTCTGTCAGGGACGTGGCATCGGTGATGGCCAGCGGCACATCCAAAAGCCGTGCCAGTGTCTGCACCAGATACGTCTTGCCGGAACCAGTCGGTCCGATCATCAGCATATTGGATTTGGCAATTTCCACATCATTTTCGCCCTGAGAGGCAGCCAATACCCGTTTATAGTGATTGTACACACCAACAGATATCACTTTTTTCGCATGTTCCTGGCCGATCACATACTCATCCAACATGCTTTTGATCTTATGGGGCGGCGGAACATTTTTCATGGAAAATTCCGGCTTCTTTTTCTTCTCTTCCGCCTGCTTTTTCTTCTTCACGCGGTTTCTGTCCGTCATGCGGTTCGGCAGAGAAGACAAATCAATCATACTGATGTTGGCATTGGAAAACAGATCATTCATATTGAAAGAACTGTTATTCATGGTGTCAAAACTCTTCTGCATACAATCCTGACAGATATGGATATTCTGCGGAAGCGTAATCATAGGTCCCGTCTTACTTTCCGGTCTGCGGCAAAGGAAACAGATTTTTTCATATTCATCGGTTTCCTTCTGATCCGGCTCCGGATCCCGCCGTTCTTTTTCATCCAACGTATCTATCTTATCATTCCCCTTGTTATCTATTTCGTTTGACATAATTGATCCCTCATTAAAAAATGGCTATTGATTTCATTTATCATAGCATACTTCCTAAAGTAAGCCAAATAAACTTTTTATAAAATAGGATTGTAACTATTCCCAATCACTCCGCCTTGCCAGGGTAACGGTCACTGTTTTCTCCTCATAGGAACCATTTTCCGCCCGGTAAAGCACCACATCCACAACCTCGCCAGCTTCATAATACGTCATACAATCCACCAGATCGCTGCCGCTTGCAATGGTTCTGTCATCCACTTTCACAATAACATCTCCACGCAGGATACCAGCCTTTTGGGCGGGTCCGTCTTCCAGAATACTGTCTATAAAGGCCCCCTGGGGAATCCCATACCGCTCGGCCGCCGAAGAATCCACATCCAGACAGGTCACGCCCATATATGCTGCTTTATCCGCGGCTACCTTAGTACGGGTTTTGCGGTTCATCAATTCATCCAAAACCGGTTCCGCCACACTGATGGGAATGGCATATCCCATACCTTCCACATCCGTAGAAGCCGTTTTGGCAGAATTGATACCGATCAATTCGCCTTTCATATTCAGCAGGGCGCCGCCGCTGTTTCCGGGATTAATGGCAGCATCTGTCTGAATCAATTTACCACTGGAATTTCCGCTGCTGTCCATCATTTCACGGTCTTTCGCGCTGACCCAGCCGGAAGTAACAGACTGGCCATACCCAAGGGCATTGCCAATGGCAACCACCTGCTCACCGATCTGAAGAGCATCGGAGTCGCCAATGGAAATCACCCGGATGGCGGATAGGGTTTCTTCGGAAAGATCCTCCAGTTTCACGGCAATCACCGCCAGATCATTGGCCGAATCCGTTCCCTTTGCCTGCGCTTCGTATACCGTATCATCACAAAAGGCCACCGTCAGTGTATTGGCATCCGCAACCACATGATTGTTGGTAGCAATCAGTAATTCCGTATCATTCTGCCCTACGATAATACCAGATCCGCTGCTTTCCACCGGATATTCCTGGGTGCCCCCAAAAAAGTCCCGTACCGTTGTAACGGAAGCATTGGTAATCGCTACAACAGAAGGCATGCAGGTCGCGGCCACCTGTGCCACCGTATATTCACCCGCGGTATCCGACGGCGTTTCATCTGACTCCTGCTGGGCCGGCTGTGCCACCTCCGTAGATGGAATCTGAACCGCCTCCCGCTCTTTGGCGTCCGTACTTGTGCCAGTCAATTGCATTGCCGTACGATTTACACCATACATAACGCCTCCGGCCACCAGACCGAAAACTACTGCCAGACAAACGGTCGTCAGGAAACGCCGTCCAAAACCGGCAGGCTTTTTATCGTCCTTCCGTTTTTGTCTGTTTCTCTTTTTTTCCTGTCTTGCCGCTCTTTGCGTTCCATGCTCTTCCGTCTGGAAATGATAGGACTCATAACGCCGCTTACCCGTTTCCGGTCCCTGTGCCTGCCACCGCGTATTCGGATCATAGGTATTCTGGCTATAAGGGTTCTGTTCATAAGCACTCTGATCATAGGCATTCTGGCCATAGGTACTTTGCTCCCTGGCATCGGCCTCCTGCTGCTGTCTTCGTCTCTGATATTCGGGATTTACCCAATGATACGTGGTATCTTCTCTTTCTTCTTCTTTTTTTATTTCTTCTATGTCTGCTTCTTTATTTTCTTCATGCTCCTGCATATTCCAATCATCGCTCATCGTAATCCTCCATCTCAATGTGAATGAAATGTGAAAAGCCCGAGAATGCTCCCAGGCCTTTCTTTTGTCATGTAAACTATTTACTCTACGGTCACAGATTTTGCCAGATTTCGCGGTTTATCCACATCCAGGCCCTTACCCAGAGATACATAATAACCAAAAAGCTGTAACGGAATAATTGCCAGTGAATTCGTAAAATAGCGATTCGTTTTCGGCAAATAAATCACATAATCCGATGTCTTTTCAATTTCCGTATTATCTACATTGGTTACTGCCAATACGAAAGCGCCTCTTGTTTTCACTTCCTGCATATTACTGATGGTCTTTTTATAGAGGGCTTCCTGGGTAACCACCGCCGTAACCAGCGTATCCTCCTCAATCAGTGAAATGGTTCCATGCTTCAATTCACCCGCTGCATAAGCCTCAGAATGGATATAGGAAATTTCTTTTAACTTCAGGGAGCCTTCCATACAGATCGCATAATCGATACTCCGGCCGATAAAGAATACATGTTCCGTCGAGAGATACCGGTTAGCCAGCCGCTGAATCCGCTCTTTGTTTGCCAGCAGATTCTCGATCTGACCAGGAAGCGCCTTTAAATCTTTGAGCAACACTTCCATTTGCTGGTCATTTATCTGCCCTCTGACATAGGCAAACTTCATAGCCAGAAGATAATGGGCAATCAGCTGGGTGCTGTACGCCTTCGTAGTGGCCACCGCTATTTCCGGTCCGGCCCAGGTATAAAATACGCTATCCGCCTCCCTGGCAATGGAACTTCCCACTACGTTCACAATACCAAGCGTCTTGACCCCGTGTGCCTTCGCTTCCCGGAGAGCCGCCAGCGTATCCGCCGTCTCACCGGACTGACTGATCACGACTGCCAAACTGTTTTCTTCCATAATCGGATCCCGGTAACGGAATTCCGAAGCCAGATCAATCTCCACCGGAATCCGGGCCATTCCCTCGAAAATATATTTGGCTGTCACGGCCGTATGATAAGCGGAACCGCAGCCAATCATATAAATCTTACGAATTCCACGAATCTCTTCATCGGTCATATTCAATTCTTCGATTTCAATTTTTCCGTCCTTTAAGCGGGGACGAATGGTATCCCGCACTGCCTTTGGCTGTTCATAGATTTCCTTCAGCATGAAGTACTCATAGCCGCCCTTTTCAGCCGCGCTCAAATCCCATTCAATATGAGTCACCTGTTTCTCTATCGGCTCCTCATCAATATTATAAAATGCAATGGAATCTTCATCCAGTTTTACAATTTCTTCATTCTCCATGAAATATACTTCACGGGTGTGCTTCAAAACGGCCGGAACGTCGGAAGCAATGAAATTGCCTTTTTTACCCTGACCTACAATCAGCGGACTATCTTTTCTGGCCGCGTAAACCACGCCCGGAAAATCCCTAAATAAAATGCCCAGCGCATAAGAGCCTTCCACCCGCTGCATAACTTTAGCGATGGCGTCCAGAGGATTTCCCTTATAATAATAGTCCAAAAGATGGGCAATTACTTCTGTATCCGTCTCAGAACGGAATACATATCCGCTCTTTTTCAGGCGTCTCTTCAATTTCATATAATTCTCAATAATTCCATTATGCACAACCGCAATGGAAGAATCCACATTAAAATGAGGATGGGCATTCATATCCGTAGGACTTCCGTGAGTGGCCCAGCGGGTATGGCCGATACCGGTCAGTCCCGGAAGCAGCGCTCCATCCTGTGTCATTTCCCGCAGCACACGCAGTCTGCCGGAAGCCTTTACGATATTAATATCCGTTCCATTATAAACTGCCATGCCGGCAGAGTCATAACCTCTATATTCCAGTTTTTCCAGACCATCCAGAAGTACCGGGGCAGCCTGTTCTTTCCCTGTATAACCAACGATTCCACACATATCTATACTTCTCCTTATTATTGATACTCACCATATTACTTTTATCATAGCAAAGGGGGCACCCAAAGTAAAGTTTTATTTCCAGTATTCAGCATTCATGGTTGTGTAGGTTTACAATACATGTGTTACAACTGAATAATTAAAAGACGGAAATACCA
>CAYRTA010000138.1:0-5978 GCA_964427045.1 uncultured Hoministercoradaptatus sp.
TTTTTGGCGATATGTAATCGCACAAAGCCCCATTTTACGGGCTTTCACGAGGTATCGAGGGATACCAAAGACAACATCTTAACACCGGAAATGGCCAGGATGTGGCTGATGCCCGCCGCCTGATACTTTTCACGGACAGAATCCTCCAGATCCGACTTGTCTCCCAAAAGCATGGCACTTAATATGCCGGCTTCTGTTTCCGGAAACAGATCATTCAGCCGCCTGCGGCATTCTTCCTTAATAGCCTCACGCCACATGGGCAGCAGGTTTTCTTCCGGCGTAACAGAAAGTATTTCCGCATCTTTTAAATAGAAATCAACCTTCTGGCTCTGCTCATATCTGCAGGTATCAAATTCACCTGGATTAGTTGCCCGCGCAGGGCAGGATAAGGTTCCCTGCAAAACGACCCGGGCACCAGGCTTTAGCTCAGTTTTTGTTTGTAAATAACATTTCATATCACGCAGGGAATAAATATCGGATTGATGATATAAAGAAGAAGAAGTTAATATAAGATAGGTTGCAGATGAGTAAGTGCCCTCCAGCGTATCCACCTGAGTCACTTTTCCACTGACCCGGACCGTTGGCGTCCGGGCTGCCCATTCAAAGGGCCATTCACCTTGCGGGGACCTCCAGATCCAGGAAATCCCCAACAAGTTACATAGCAAAATCAGACATGCCATTACGGCAAAAAGCAAACAGAAGGGCCGTTTCATCATGAATCAGCCACCAGATCTTTCTGAAATTCAAATAATTGATTCAGGGAAATATCATCACGGTACGTCTGCTTATAATCTCCATTGACGGAGATTTGTACCCGTTTCACATTGCCGGCCTCAATCACGGAATTGACAATAGAATAAATTGTGATCTGTGGGTCAACATCCACCGAACCCGTCAGAAAATTCTCATCCAGATTAATATATGCGATTTCATCCGCCACAGATACATTGAGAATTCCAGTTCCGGAAGGAATCGTGGTTCGATCCCCTTCACTTTGAGGACCCTGAAGTAACTGTTCCACCACCACTTTTTCCACCGTTGAATTACTGCTGTAGTATAAGGACCGTTCCTCCGGTACCAGCGACGTTCCGGTACTGTCCGCAAAATAAAGCGTTAAATCCGTATGCTGATAAGACATAATGTCTTTTCCATAGCTATCCAGAAAACTGCTCTCATTCATCATACCAACTGCCGAGCCATCCGCATTTTTCAAATCTTCTCCATTAATCTGGATCAGCACATAATGAACATTGTCCGCCTGCAAATAATTTTTGACAATAGCCGCACGGCAGAGGATCTCCTGCACCGGGTCCAGGTTATAATATGCTTCTGAAAAATTTAATGTCACCACGCTGTCCTGGTAAGTATGAGACAGCAGCTGAACCTCTTCCGGATAATATGCATTTCCTTCTTCGTCCTGGCCTGCCAGTTTTTCATCTACCTCTGAGAGCATTACATCTGTCTCCTTGTCGGCCGGCTGATACGAATAAGACTGCAAGGTATCTTTCGCATCATCTACATAATAGAACAGATACTGTTCTTCATCATCGTCTCCCTTCGTGCAAGCCGCAAAAAAGAAACAAGCGATCAGAAGAACGACTCCCATTCCTAACATTTTTATTCTGTTTTTCATGTTCTATTCCTCATACAGCAAAGGGATGCGTACAGAGAAGGTTGTTCCCTCTCCGACCTGGCTTTTCACACGAATCGCGCCGTGATGCATAATAATCGCACTTTTTGTTATGGCGAGTCCCAGGCCCGTTCCCTCTATTTCTGTGGAATGAGATTTATCCACACGATAGAATCTCTCAAAAATATGATCCAGAGAATCCTCCGGAATGCCCTGCCCCGAATCTGCAACTGTCACATAAAAATACTTGTGGTCTGCATTCAGGGAAACCCGTACCCAGCCTTCTTCCCTATTATATTTAATCGCATTCTCAATCAAATTTGTAATAGCCAATGACAGCTTTGTTTCATCTATTTCCGCGATTACGGTCCGGAAGTTTTCCAGATTCAGGGTTACATTTTTCTTTGCGGCAATAGGCTTCAGCCGTTTCAGAATCAAATCCAGCAATTCGTTGATATTAATGGGTTCCACATGCAGATTAGCCGCCTTCTTATCCAGCCGTACCAGTGTCAGCAGATCGGTAATAATTTTATTTTCCCGGTCAATCTCTTCGGCAATATCAGCCATAAACTCCTGATACAATTCAATGGGCACATTCTCCTGCCCCACTAAAGAATCCGCCAATACCTTCATGGAAGTCAGCGGCGTCTTCAACTCATGGGACACGTTGGATACAAACTCCTGGCGGGAATGATCCAGCGACTTAATCCGGGAAAACATCCGGTTAAAGGAATCCGTGATCATCTCTGTTTCCAGATAATCCGGCACGGATATTTCCTCATCCTGATAGCCATCCGTTACATCTTCAATGGCTTTTCCTACTTTTGCAAAGGGCTTCATCAAAATCCTTGCCAGAATATAACCCAGCACAAGCACCAGTCCTACAATAATGGTCAGAATCCGGTTGCCTCTCTGCTCCAAAATACCGATACTGGTGGTAATTTCCTCCGTGGAAGCGCTGATCAGCAAAACGCCGCGTACTTCACTGCCATCTTCCAGACTCTCATGAATCGGCATGGTCATCTCAAAATAACCGTTTTTCCGGTCATAATTACTGCTTTCCTCATCATTTTGAAAGCATTGCAGGACTTCCTGGGATATCATATATTTTCCTTCATCGATATCGTAGGTATCCTTAACCACCTGAAAATTCTGATTCACTATCAAAACCCGGCCGCTGTACACATTGGAAAGCATCGTCAGAACCGGATCAATGGAAGCAGACTCCGGATTATCCAGATAGCCGCCTGTAATGAGCTGGTTCCGGAGAATATCGCACTGATTCTTAATCCCAATGGTCCGCAGTGAAACAGCACGGTCCTCATAACTATTGACAATCCCCTTCTCCACTATAATACTGGGAACAATACCAATAATAACCAGAATTAACATAATGCGAAAACGCAGACTTCTTAAAAATCGTAATTTCTTTTTCATGATTATCTACTACGCCTGGAAATAATATCCCACGCCCCATTTGGTATGTACGTATCTTGGCTCACTGGGATTCGATTCAATCTTTTCACGAAGGCGCCGGATATGCACATCCACGGTACGCACATCACCGGGATATTCATATCCCCACACAATATTCAACAGATTCTCACGGCTATATACTTTATTGGGATTGTAGACCAAAAGTTCCAGCACATCAAACTCTTTGGCCGTCAGGTTCACTTCCCGGTCACCGATAAACACTCTGCGGCTCTCACTATCCAGGCGCAAATCACCCACTTCGATCATGCGGGAGTGTTCCTCCTGCTCCGCCGGTTTTCTGGCACGGCGCATAATCGCCTTAATCCGTGCTTTTACTTCCAGAATGTTAAACGGCTTCGTAATATAATCATCGGCGCCATATTCCAGACCCAAAATTTTATCCATATCCTCACCCTTGGCCGTCAGCATGATAATCGGAACATCGGAAAATTCACGAATCAGCTGGCACACTTCCAGACCATCCTTTTTCGGAAGCATAAGATCCAGCAAAATCATGTCATATTCCTTATTCTTGGCATATACCAGAGCTTCATCACCGTCATAAGCACAGTCAACTTCCATACCGTCCTGTTCCAGACTAAAACGAATTCCTTTCACGATTAGCTTTTCGTCATCCACAACTAATACTTTTTTCGCCATAGTTTTACTCCTTGATTCCCCCGGTCACAAGCCTACGAAGCCGTCACCATGATCTCATCTTTTAATTTATCGTATGTCTTTTCTTTGATACCATCCACATTCATCAGTTCTTCCGGACTGGAAAACCCACCATGCTGGTCACGGTAAGCCAGGATGGCATCGGCTCTGGCCTCCCCGATACCAGTCAGCGTCATCAGTTGAGCCTTATCTGCATGGTTCAAATCTACCTTTCCATCACTCGTCTCCTGCTCTGCCGGCGTACCGGATAAACCGGCGGCCCCATAAACCGTTTTCTGCAGCGCCGCCTCGTCTGTGGAATACACGTAAATCTGCTGACCATCCTGCAGCACATCTGCCTGATTAATACAAGCAGGGGCCGCCTGATCCGTAAATCCCCCTGCCAGTTCCACCGCCTCATAAACCCGGCTTCCCTCTGGCAGCGCATAGACCCCCGGATGAACCACTTGTCCGCACACATCTACGTATATGAATCTGCTTTCTTTATCCGAAATCACATCCTCCGGTACATCGGGCTCTTCTTCCAAAGAAGAATCTGTCTCCTGTTCCGATGACACGTCTGATGCCTCTTCTTTCGTGACCTCAGACAACTGGTCTTCACGCTGCTGCCCGTCTTCCATGACAGCCTCTTCTTTTCGTATGGTATCTGTTCCATGATTCCAAATTGATTGGGAACACCCTGCCAGAGTCATCATAAGCCCTGTCAGAAACAGGATCCAAATACCACCGCCAATAGCTGTCCGGCAGGCATCTGCCAGTCTTTTTTCTCCATGCTTCATATGCAACCTCCTTACTGCAAATGCGTAAGGTTCCCTCCGTGCATACACAATATATTTTACCTAATTTGACGATTAATTACAAGCCGCATTTCATAGAAGTTACATATGTTTCGCATATGGTTACATTTTAATTGCAAAATAATTACAAGTCATTCCCATTTAAACAAAACAATGCCTCCAATGGCCAGGGCCATACCAAATACTTTCTTCCATTCAAAAGGCTGGCGGTCTACGCCAAAAACGCCAAATAACTCCGTCAGATAAGAAACCAACAGCTGGGCCACAACAATCAGCATAGTGGCCCTGGCGGGCCCAAGGCTTTCCATACTTTTGATTACCGTAATGGTAATCAGGGCGCCAAATACACCGCCAAGCAATGCGTATTTATGATCTACCTGCCAAAGTGCCCCAATACTATCCCGCCCGGTCATAAACCATGCCACGGAACAGACTACAAAGGCAGAAAATTGAACCCAGCCTGCCGACACCCAAAGACTGGTCTGTTCCGTTACCTGCGTATTAAATATGCCCTGAATACTCATAAGTGCTCCGGATAAAATTGCAATCCATAATCCCGCCATAAATCAATCCTCCATTTTCTACATATCCGCTGCCTAGTATACCCATCTGCCTACCCCTTCATACCTGTTCGCACAGTAACTGAACCTGTTTTTCAGCAATCGTCAACTTCCGAAAATAATCGTCAACTTATTGTCAAAACATAGTTGACAATCTGGTTTTCTTATTGTAAACTTAACAAGTACTTCGAGTTGACAATGGGAGGATTATGAAATGAATGAATCTGCTGCAAAAGTAAACAAACCAAGAGTTCGTACCAGTACTCTGACCATGATTGGAGTCATGGCCGCCGTTACCTGTATATTGGGCCCCCTTTCCCTGACCATTCCGGTCAGTCCGGTTCCGATCTCTCTGACCAATCTGGCCATTTATTTTACCCTTTATATTCTGGGTATGAAAAAAGGCACAGCCAGCTATGTGATTTATCTGCTGTTAGGTTTCGTGGGACTTCCGGTATTTTCTTCTTTTACCAGCGGCCCGGGAAAACTTCTGGGACCAACCGGCGGTTATTTAATCGGATTTATTTTCCTGGCTCTTATTGCCGGTTTCTTTATTGATAAATGGCCCGGTCACATGGCACTCTGTCTGATTGGCATGATACTAGGAACCGCAGTCTGCTATTTATTCGGAACCATATGGCTGGCTTATCAGGCCCACATGGAGTTCTCTGCCGCACTGGCCGCCGGTGTGATTCCGTTTATTCCAGGTGATCTGGTAAAAATGGTACTGGCCATGATTTTAGGGCCCCAGATCCGCAAACGTCTGAAAAAAGCAGGATTAAATTAGGGCTTGTTCGAAAAATAAAACTTGCACAAACGCTTAGAATTATGTAAACT
>CAYRTA010000139.1:0-5960 GCA_964427045.1 uncultured Hoministercoradaptatus sp.
TTTTTTTCTAATTCCTGATTACTCAAAATTTGCGTATAGACAGAAAGGTTTGCCAAAGGCGTTTTTAGCTGATGCGACATATTTGACACCAGGCTTTTTACCTGTTCTTTTTCTTCCTCCGCCTTCTCTATCTGCTTTCCCAAAACTTCCTGTATCCTATGAATCTTATGAACCAGGGCTGACAACTCCCCTTCTTTCACATCGGAGATTTCTATTTTCTCCTGGCTGAGTACGCAGTCCAGTAATTGATCAATAGAACGATATAGTTCTCTCTCCCTGTAAATGCTGCAGCCCACAGTGAAACATAATAATATTACAAGTATAATATTGATTACCATTTTCTTATTCCTTCCAGATATATCCGACACCATGAATGGTCTTTATAAATTTAGGACTTGATACGTCATTTTCTATTTTTGTCCGTAGTCTGCTGATGTTGACCGAAACTGTATTGTTATCCACATATTTTCCATCACTGTCCCAAATCCGGTTCAAAATCTGTTCTTTCGATAACACATGGTTTTTATTTTCAATCAGGTACATTAACAGCCTGTACTCCCGATTGCTTAGTACAATCTCGGCCCCATTTTTATAGACCTTACATGTACTTTTATCTATCATAATATTTCCCGAACGTAAACTTGTTGTTTCTGTTCTTTCATTCAGAATCCGTTTCATTCTTGCTTTCAGCACTCCCAGAGAAAATGGTTTTGATAAGTAATCATTCACACCCAGGTCCAATGCTTTGATCTCATCCATTTCCGTGTCACGGGCTGTCAGCATGATAATGGGAATCGTGCTGAACTGACGTACTTCCTTGCATAGTTCAAATCCGGTTCCATCCGGAAGATTACAGTCCAAAAGTACAAGATCATAGCTGCCTTTTTTAATTTCCTGTAGTCCTTCCCTTTTATTTCCCACATCAGAAACCTCATAACCATCACCAGCAAAGGAAAAATGCAAACCCTCTCTTAAATCCGCATCGTCCTCGATAATTAACAATTTTTTATTTTCCATTATGCGCTCCTTTTCAAACCCCTCGTTCCCATAGGTTCTCACGCCGCCGTGCAGCTACTTCTCTTTCACTTTGGCAGACTCATCCATAACTTCGTACCTTCGGTAAACCATTTTGCTAACAGCATACCATATTTGCGAGAAAAGTTTAAGTTTTATAGCAATACTGTAATTTTATTTCATTTGGCGGCAGGGATTATTTTGGAGGCAATCATAATGGCTTTATAAAGGTGGTAACGGAGAAAGTGCAATATTCTGGTGTTCTATCTTGCGGCAGATGGCAATATGCATTATAATAGGTTTAATTGATAGTGCAATTTTATCAAAAAATGTCAAAATGTACGACAAAAAGAAAGAAAAGGAGGGTATTTTATGGACAATCAATTGGCGTTGCTGACCTTGTGCGGATCCATTATTGCGCTTTTATTTGCGGTAAGCCGTGCAAAGAAAGTGCTTCATTTCCCGGAAGGAAATGAGAGAATGCAGAAGATATCGGCGTCTATACATCAGGGTGCGATGGCATATTTAAAAAGACAGTATCGCATTCTGATCGTGTTCTTTGCGGGGATGTTTGTGGTGCTTGCAATTATGGCTGCATTTGGATTGCTGACCTGGTTTGTACCGTTTGCTTTCATATCGGGAGGTTTTTTCTCAGGGTTATCCGGGTTTGTAGGCATGCAGATTGCTACCAGGGCCAATGCGAGAACGGCCGCAGCTTGTCAGGAAGGTTTAAACCGGGGCTTGAATGTGGCTTTTTCCGCGGGCTCCGTTATGGGATTTACAGTAGTAGGACTTGGTCTTTTGGATATTTCCATCTGGTACCTTCTTATGAGAATCGTTTTTGATCTTCCCATTGAGGACATAACCAGTACAATGCTTACCTTTGGAATGGGTGCTTCTTCCATGGCACTGTTTGCCCGTGTGGGCGGCGGTATTTATACAAAGGCGGCGGACGTAGGCGCCGATCTGGTAGGAAAGGTGGAAGCGGGTATTCCGGAAGATGATCCCCGGAATCCGGCGGTGATTGCTGATAATGTGGGAGATAACGTAGGTGATGTGGCCGGTATGGGCGCGGACCTTTATGAATCTTATGTAGGTTCGATTTTATCTGCCTGCGCGCTTGGTGTAATCGCGTTTAATAAAATCGAGTCCGTGGACCGGGTAAATGCGGTGGTCATTCCCATGATTCTCGCGGCGGTCGGCGTGCTTGCTTCTATTTTAGGTTCTTTCCTTGTAAAGACAGGTGAGAGTACGGAACAGAGCACCTTGCTGAAAGCCCTCAGAAGAGGAACCAATGCCAGCGCAATCATGATTGCCGTCGTGGCATTTCCTGTGGTGTGGTTCATTCTCGGTAAAGATTTTATTGGTTTCTATTTTGCGATTATTGGCGGTCTTTTGGCAGGTGTTTTGATCGGATGGTTTACGGAGTACTATACTTCCGATACATATAAACCCACCCGGCAATTGGCAGAAAAATCGGAGACGGGTTCCGCCACGATTATCATCGGCGGCCTGAGTTTGGGAATGCTTTCCACAGCAGTTCCGATTTTGATTGTTGCAGTGGCCGTTATGGCCGCCTATACATTCTCCGGCGGTTTTATTGAATCGACGAGAGGACTTTATGGTATTGCATTGGCGGCAGTTGGTATGTTATCCACCCTCGGCATTACGCTGGCAACGGACGCCTATGGCCCCATTGCAGATAATGCAGGCGGTATTGCAGAAATGGCAGGATTGGATGCAAAGGTCCGTGTCCGCACGGATGCATTGGATTCTCTTGGAAATACAACGGCTGCTACCGGTAAAGGATTTGCAATCGGATCAGCGGCTCTTACGGCACTTGCCCTGATTGCATCGTATGTGGAAAAGGTACAGCAGGTGGGCGGCGCGGATGTCACCCTGAATATGAGTATCATGAATCCTCCGGTTCTGGTGGGTATCTTTATCGGCGCCAGTCTGCCGTTTGTGTTTGCAGCGCTGACGATGTCTTCTGTAGGCCGTGCAGCTCAGAGTATCGTTGTGGAGGTAAGACGGCAGTTTAAAGAAATCCCCGGTTTGATGGAAGGTAAGGCCGAAGCGGATTATGCGACCTGTGTCGATATCTGTACAAAAGCCAGTCTGCGTGAGATGATCACACCGACGATTCTGGCAATTGTGACGCCAGTTGTGACGGGACTGATTTTGGGTTACAATGGTGTGGTAGGTATGCTGGCAGGCGCCACCTCTACCGGCTTTTTGATGGCGGTGTTCATGTCGAATGCCGGCGGGGCATGGGATAATGCGAAGAAATATATTGAAAGCGGACAGCACGGCGGGAAGGGAAGCGCTTCCCATAAGGCGGCCGTTGTGGGAGATACGGTGGGCGACCCCTTCAAAGATACCTCCGGCCCGTCCATCAATATTCTGATTAAACTGTTATCCATGGTATCTATTGTATTTGCGGCTTTGGTAGTTCATTGTCACATCTTCTAAAAGGTTGGAGCTGGGATGAAACGATATGGAATCCATCCAGAAGAAAACGATATATAATTTGTAATTAGAAAAAGGAAAAAATTTTGCCCGGCATGATTGCCGGGCAATCTTATTTGCAAAGCATTGCTGCTTTTCGTTTTTCGGGGGCAAGAAAGGCTAACCCAAGTCCGGCGACGGCGCACAGAGAAGAAGAAAACAGCAGCGTGACGGTGACACCCACGGTGTCCAGCATGATTCCGGAGTAAGCATTTCCGATGATAGAGCCCAAACTAAGGCAGAGCGCCATCAGGGACTGTGCCCGTACCTTTTCCGTAGGTAATACAATGCGATTGACGTATACTACGGTGGCAAACGCATAAAATCCGGTACAGAAAACATTCATGGCGGATGCCAGATACAAAAATGGCAGCGATGGCGCAATGGCGTATAAAAAGATGCGCAAACAGTGACAGAAAAAGGAAACGGTTACCAGATTTTTAGCATCAAATCTTTTTAAAAAGAAACCGGAGGCAGCAAGCATAGGTAATTCCATACCGGCGCGAATTAATTCGCTGATGCCGTATTCCGTCGTTCCGCCGCCCAGGTGTTCTACCACACGGGGCATGAAAGTCAATGCGGAGGAAGTGCCGCTGGCGCTGATGATGGAGCAGCATAGCAAAATGATCAGGGCCGGATTTTTTTGCAGCATTTCCCGGTAAGAAGTATGTTTGCTGTTTGGGTAGTTTCTATTTTTGGCTCCTGTCAGATTTGCGGTTTTATAAGGATTTGGCATGCAGCAATCGGCCAGAATAAACAAAGCGGCCAGCGTAAGAAAGATTGGCATCAAAATTCGGGCAGAATATTGTGCCACTATTTTTCCGAGGCAAAAAGCTAAAACAGCAAACGCAGCCGAGCCAAGGCCACGCGGCAGGCCGTAATGTGCGTCGGTTCCCGTATTGTTAAATTGTATCAGTTGGGCGTTCAGATAGCCGTTGTTACTCTGGCTGAAAGCATAGGTAATGGCAAAAGCCGCAATGACTACCGGTGTGGCTAAAGGCAGCCAAAAGAGCATAGCCGCGGCACCCATGGCAACTGTTGATAACAGAATGATGATCCATTTAATAGGAAATTGCATGTGTTTATCTGAAAAGGAAGATATTATAAGCTGCAGTACGATGGCCAGAATACAGTTAAAAGAGGTAACCAGACCGATTTGTGTATTGTTTAGGCCTCGGTATGTAAGATATATGGTAGAGAATGATCCGATGCAGCAGTAAGATGTCCAATAGAAAATCTGTGCAAAAGTATAATTGATATCGATACGAAGAATACTTTTTTTCTTGTTATCCATCTGTTTTCTCCTTTAAGGCCGTGCCTGAATTTGACAGGGATTATCATAGTACCTTTCCTGTTAAAATGCAAGCATGCGTCTGATCGGTTTTGCAACAGTTTTGACCGGTTATGATTAAAATTTATGATCAAAATGAAAGGCAAAGAAAATGTCCCGGCACATAAAAAGCACATAATTGTCTGCTATAGTCTAAACAGATAGATCAGATGGAGGGACACAGGTTATGGTAGTAACAGAAAAACTTCGTATTGGCGGCATGACTTGCATAAACTGTGAAAACCGTATTACACAGGTTTTGCAGTCGGTGGATGGCATTCAAAAGGTATATGTCAGTTATGAACGTGGGGAAGCAGAAATCACTTATCAGAGTGATCAGATTACCCACGATAAAATCGTGGCGATTATCGAAGTACTGGATTATCGCGTATTATTAGGAAAAGATAAAGAAGGCTCCAAATTATCACGGGTGGTGAGCCTTTTGGCGGTGATTGTAGTTTTGTATGGAATCTTACAGGCCACCGGTCTTTTAAATCTTCTGGTTCCCGGACAGTTGGGACAAAGCGGTATGGGTTATGGCATGCTATTTATCATTGGACTGATGACTTCTGTTCACTGTATTGCCATGTGCGGCGGCATTAATTTGTCTCAGTGTATTCCCAGGAAGCCGGATGATTCTCAGGAAGAGGTGAGGCCATTTCTTCCGGCCCTTCTGTACAATCTGGGACGTGTGGTTTCCTATACGGTAATCGGACTTCTCCTGGGTACTGTTGGATTTTTAGCAGGCGGCGTTTCGCAAAATGCAGGTATGTCCATGCTGCTTCAGGGAATACTAAAGATCGTTGCCGGATTGTTTATGATTATTATGGGAATTAATATGCTGGATCTTTTCCCCTGGCTTAAGAAACTTACATTTCGGGTTCCCCGGTTTATTAGCCGCGGAGTAAACAGGAAACGGGTGCGGTACAGCCAGCCGTTTCTGGTGGGGCTTTTGAATGGGCTTATGCCCTGCGGCCCCCTGCAGTCTATGTGGCTGGTGGCTGTGGCAACCGCGAATCCATTGGCGGGTGCGTTGTCCATGTTTTTATTCTCTCTCGGAACGGTGCCTCTGATGCTGGGGCTGGGCTCTCTGGTATCTGCGCTGGGT
>CAYRTA010000140.1:0-5848 GCA_964427045.1 uncultured Hoministercoradaptatus sp.
ACTGGGTAACGGTGGTCTTGGACGTCTGGCCGCATGTTTCCTGGATTCTCTGGCATCCTTAGGTTACTGCGCATATGGCTGCGGTATCCGCTACCGCTATGGTCTGTTCAAACAGAAAATTGAAAACGGTTATCAGGTTGAGGTACCGGATAACTGGCTGAAGAATGGTTATCCATTTGAACTGCGCCGTCCGGAATATGCAAAAGAAATTAAATTTGGCGGTTATGTAAGACCGATATACGACCCGGCAACCGGAAGAAATCATTATATCCAGGAAGGTTATCAGTCCGTACTGGCAGTTCCTTATGATATGCCAATCGTTGGCTATAATAATAAGGTTGTTAATACCCTGCGTATCTGGGATGCGGAAGCAATCAATGATTTCAGCCTGGATTTGTTTGATAAGGGTGAATATCACAAAGCAGTAGAGCAGGAAAACCTGGCGAAAAATATCGTAGAGGTTCTGTATCCGAACGACAACCATTATGCTGGTAAGGAATTGCGTCTGAAACAGCAGTATTTCTTCGTATCTGCAAGTATTCAGGCTGCTATTGTGAAGTTCAAAAAGAAACATAGTGATCTGCATGATCTGCCGAAGAAAGTAACCTTCCAGCTGAATGATACCCATCCGACTATGACGGTAGCAGAACTGATGCGTATCCTGGTGGATGAGGAAGGTCTGGAATGGGATGAGGCATGGGATATCACGACCCATACCTGTGCATACACCAACCATACCATCATGGCAGAAGCACTGGAAAAATGGCCGATTGAGCTGTTCTCCAAACTGCTTCCCCGTGTATATCAGATCATCGAAGAGATTAACAGAAGATTTGTACTGGAAATTCAGGCAAAATATCCGGGCAACCAGGAGAAAATCCGTAAAATGGCCATCATTTATGACGGACAGGTAAAAATGGCTCATCTGGCTATCGCCGGCGGATTTTCTGTAAACGGTGTGGCACAGCTTCATACGGAAATCCTGAAGAAGCAGGAACTGAGAGATTTCTATGAGATGTATCCGGAAAAATTCAATAATAAGACCAACGGTATTACCCAGAGACGTTTCCTGCTTCATGGAAATCAGCTTCTGGCTAACTGGATTACGGATCATATTGGTGACCGCTGGATTACCAATCTGCCGGAACTGGCCAAATTGAAAGTATATGCGGACGATAAGAAGGCACTGCAGGAGTTCATGAACATTAAATACCAGAACAAGGTTCGCCTTGCAAAGTATATTCTGGAGCATAACGGCATTGAAATCAATCCGCACAGCATCTATGACGTACAGGTGAAGAGACTTCATGAGTATAAACGTCAGCTTATGAATATTTTGCATGTTATGTATATGTATAATCAGATCAAAGAGCATCCGGAAATGGACTTCTATCCAAGAACCTTTATTTTCGGCGCAAAGGCTGCTGCCGGCTACAAACGTGCAAAGCTGACCATTAAGCTGATCAACTCCGTTGCTGATGTAATTAACAATGATGCGTCCATCAATGGCAAGCTGAAAGTTGTATTTATCGAGAACTATCGTGTATCCAACGCAGAGATGATCTTTGCTGCTGCCGATGTATCTGAGCAGATTTCTACTGCAAGTAAGGAGGCTTCCGGAACCGGTAACATGAAGTTTATGTTAAACGGCGCTCCGACATTGGGAACCATGGATGGCGCCAACGTAGAGATCGTAGAAGAAGTTGGCGCGGAGAATGCCTTTATCTTCGGCCTGACTTCCGATGAAGTTATTAACTATGAGAATAACGGCGGATATGATCCAATGCAGTACTTCAACAATGATCCGGACATCCGTCAGGTATTGATGCAGCTGATCAATGGAACCTATTCCAATGGAGATTTCAATATGTTCCGTGATATCTATGATTCTCTGCTGCATGACACTTCCAGCTACGGACGTGCAGATACCTACTTCACGTTGGCAGACTTTAAGCCATATGCAGAAGCACAGAAACAGGTAGAGATTGCATATAGAGATACCGATCGCTGGGCTAAGATGGCACTTTTGAATACCGCATGCGCCGGTAAGTTCTCTTCTGACAGAACTATCCAGCAGTATGTAGATGAAATCTGGCATCTGGACCGGGTTACGGTAAAATAATAAAAAGCAGTAAAATAATAGTGAAACAATAAAAAATGATCTTTGTTTGGGATTTGACTGAACAAAGGTCATTTTTATGATATAATCAACGTGTCAAAGGACAGGATTGTCTATGGAAGGAAGTACGGATTTATGTTTTTTACCCGCGACAGAGAATTTTATAAGAGTTTTTTTCATCTTTTAATCATTGTGGCCCTGCAGAATGTGGTGGCATATTCTGTTAATATGGCTGATAATATTATGTTGGGCAGTTATGGACAGACAGCGTTGTCGGGGGCGGCTACGGTGAATCAGATTCAGTTTTTGGTTCAGCAGGCCACAATTGCCATCGGCGATGGGATGGTCATGCTGAATGCCCAGTACTGGGGGAAGCGGGAATTATCCCCGATTCGTTCCGTAACGGGGATTGCATTGAAAAGTGGTTTTGTGTTCGGCATTGGTATGCTGGTACTGACCACTTTGCTTCCGGAACAGCTGGTGCGTATCTTTACCTCTGACAGGCAGATTATCGAGGCGGGCGTGGAATATTTGTCATTACTTAAATATACTTATTTATTCTATATTTTGACGACCATTCTGATTGCCGCGCTTCGCAGTGTGGAGACCGTCAATATATCCTTCGGAATTTCTGTTATGAGTCTGATCGTCAATGTCTGTATCAACTATGTCCTGATTTTTGGACGCTTCGGATTTCCGGAGTTGGGAATCAGGGGTGCCGCTATTGGGACGCTGATTGCCCGGATTTTGGAATTTTGTGTGGTGTTATTTTATGTGGCTAAAGTGGATAAGCGGCTGCGGCTGTTTTCCGAGAATCCTTTTCGAAAGGCAAAAGGATTGGAGGGAGATTACTGGAGGGTGGCAATTCCTGTGATCAGCACGAATCTGTTATGGAGTATCGCCACGCCGATTCAAACGGCGATTCTGGGCCGGCTTTCCGCGGATGCCATAGCCGCAAATTCCGTATCTACCACGGTTTTCCAGTATTTAAAGGTGGTGACCGTCAGCGAAGCGTCCTCTACTTCCGTGGTTATGGGCGCAACCATCGGCGCAGGTAAAACGAAACCGGACGAACTGAGACCGTATGTCCATACATTGCAGACGATTTTTCTGATCCTTGGATTTGCCATGGGAGGTGTGCTGCTTTTGATTTGCCGTCCGCTGCTTTCCATGTACGCGCTGACTCCGGAGGCTATGCGTCTGGCAGGCCAGTTGATCCGGCTGATGGCATTTGTTTTTGTGGGTATGGCCTACCAGATGCCTGTGGCATCCGGTATTATCCGGGGCAGCGGAGATATTAAGTTTAGTATGTATACGAATTTGATTTCCACCTGGCTGATCGTTATGCCGATTTCCTTCGCTGCCGCCTTTTGGTGGAAACTGCCTGTTTTCTGGGTAGTCTTTTGGCTGAACAGCGATCAGATTTTCAAATGTCTTCCGGTGGCGATTCGGGCTAATGGTTATAAATGGGTACATGTTCTGACCAGAGAAACAGAAGGAGAGTTTTGATATGGTTGATTGGATTTTGAAAGACGAACAGTATGATGAGCAAATGCAGACAATAGCAGAGCCGTATTTGGCGGCTCATGCTGAGGAGCGGTGGCCCTGCCGCGAGGAGGGGCATCCCATTCATTGTGTGATATACCACGCCGATCATCCCAGAGGAATGATTATTTTATCCCATGGTTTTTCGGAGACGGCGGAAAAATATAAGGAGATTGCTTATTATTTTTTGCGGGCCGGATTTCTTGTATATCTGCCGGAACATTGCGGCCATGGTTATAGCTACCGCCTGACGGATGATCCGTCTCTGATTCACGTGGATCACTATCAGCGGTATGTGGATGATTTCCTTTTTATATCCCGTATGGCAAGGGAAGAACATGAGGATTTGAAATTATATCTTTACGGGCATTCCATGGGCGGGGAGATTGCCGCGGCTTGCGCGGCTAAGGATCCGGAACTTTATGAGAAAATAATCTTAAGTTCCCCCATGATACGGCCGTTGACCGGAGGAGTCCCCTGGCTTTTGGCGGAGGCCATTGTTTATATCAATTGTTTTCTGGGCAGGAAGGAACGGTATGTGATTGGCCAGAAACCCTATGATGATAGCCGGGAGGATTTTGCCGCCAGCAGTTCCATGTCTGAAGCCAGATTTTCTTATTATGCCAGAAAACGGAGCGCAGAGCCGAAGCTTCAAATGTCGGCCTCTTCTTATGGCTGGCTGAGAGAAGCCGCCCGCCTGAATCATTATGTGAAGTTTGAAGGATGGAAGCGGGTGCAGGCTCCGGTGCTGCTTTTCCAGGCGGAAGATGAGGATTTGGTATCGAAACGGGCACAGGACCGCTATATTGTGGGATTGAACATCCGGCAGCCCCAGACGGCCAAATTGGTTCGTGTTCCGGGTACAAAACATGAAATTTTCAACTCTCCGGATCAGATTGTGGCGACATATTGGAAACGGATTCTTCGGTTTTTGCTTTGTTCATAGTCAATCATAGTCAAATGTCCATGTGTGGAAGCGGGCAGAGGGGGAATTTCTGGGAATTACTGTATTTTATCTGATATTTTCTTTATAAACCTGTCGCAAAGTACCTGGAAATAAGATAATTCTATTTGTTCATGGTTAAAAATATTATATAATTGTTCATATACTGAAATTCTAGAGAGAAAAGAGTAAGAAGGAATGAAGAGTGTTCTTCTTACGCCAGAAGGCATACAGAGAAATTTAGAAAGAGTAAAGCCACTTGATGCAATTTGTGAGTATATTTGGAATGATTTTGATACAAGTCATTATATAGAAGGTGAGTTAGAAAGTAATATAAATCATGTCCAATACTGCCTGACAGATTTGAGAAAGGATATGAAAATGAAATTATCAGAGTTGTTAGGAGAAACTACTGAATACGACAAAAAACTTGAGGTAGAAATGCGAAAACCGAAAAGTTGGCTGAAAAGTGTCAGCGCGTTTGCAAATGGAAATGGAGGCGTGCTGATTTTTGGTGTTGCTGATGATGATACTGTAATTGGAATCGACGATATAAAAACTGCGTCTGAATATGTTAGCCAGAAAATAAAGGAGCGTATTGATCCATTTCCGGAGGTCACAATGCATATTCACATTGAGGAAGAAGAAAAAAAGCTGCTCACCGTGGAGGTTATGAAAGGGCAGGAAACGCCGTATTATTATAAAGGAGATGGCAGCACGGAGGCTTTTGTACGAATTGGAAATGAGTCCGTGGTTGCAAATGCGGCAGAGTTAAAAAGGCTTGTACTGCGTGGAAAAAATTCTTCTTTTGATTCTTTGATGACAGATTATGATTTTAAAGACTATTCTTTCTCAAAATTACGGGAACGCTATAAAGAATGGAACGGTACAAGTATGCCAGACAAAAGTTTTGAATCCTTTGGAATTGTTGATGAAAAAGGAAAATTAACCAATGCGGGGGCATTGCTTGCGGATAATTGTCCGATTCGTTATTCTCGGTTATTCTGTACGCACTGGAATGGCTTGGATAAAAGCGGCGGTCAGGTGGACGCTTTGGACAGTGCGGAATATAGCGGAAGTTTGATTATGCTGCTGAATGAGGGCGTAGGGTTTGTTAAAAGAAATATGAAAAAGCTTTGGAAAAAAACTGCAAATTCCCGGATTGAAATGCCGGATTTTTGTGAGCGGAGCGTTTTTGAAAGCCTTGTAAATGGATTAATCCACCGAGATTATCTGGTAAA
>CAYRTA010000141.1:0-5741 GCA_964427045.1 uncultured Hoministercoradaptatus sp.
CTTGTAATCCATGATGGCACCGGCATATTTTTCATAAGACACACCTACACGCCCAAAAGCCTTAATGACCTCAATTCCTTCGATATATTCCACAATAGCGCTGCTCATCCCGGCATTGGCCTTGTTATACTTATCAAAATTCTTTCCGCTGATCTGAAAGGTCAGAGCCATGCAGATCATAGAAAACGGAAGCGTCACTAAGGCAGCCAGCGCAATCCGAACATCGATGCAAAGAAGCGCTATAAAACTGATGATGGGCAGCATCAGGTGACCGGATCCCTCCGGAATCATATGGGCCAGAGGCGGCTCTATGTTCTCGATTTTATCCACCATAATGTTTTTAATTTCGCCGATGGAATGAGCCTCCACCTCTCCTAACGGCGCATGCAGAAAGCGGTCGGCCACTTTCAGGCGCAGTTGTTCCAAAATGTGATAGGCCGTATAATGGGACAGTCCGGTGGACAGTCCAAAAAATACAACTTTCACCACATAAGCGATGAGTGCAATCACACACCAGTGAACAATACCGCCAGTTGTCAGTGTTTTCTCCACATAAGCTGCCAACAGGCGGAACATGCAATAATAGGGAATTAAACCAGATACCACACTGATCACCGACAAAATCACCGAGCCCAGTAATTTTCCCCTGCTGCCGCTGGCATAAGAGAGCAGGCAGGAAATCCAGCCTGCATTTTCCTTTTGCGTATTCATAAAATACTCCTTTCCCACATAGTTTTTTCCATGTATTTTCCCAATGAAATAAAATAAGGATGGCACAATCGCTGTACCATCCAAATCATAAAGTAGTTTTCTTTTTTTATCCGCTCCATGCCGACAGTTTTGTCCTGATCGGACGGAAAGATTTTTCATAGATTTACTGACGCCTGCTGCGGTATTCGGTGGGGGATAAGCCCATGATCCGGCGAAAGGCAATGGCAAACTTGCTGGGGCTGTCATATCCCACCAGCCCGGCAATCTCCGCCACGCTCCGGTTTCTTTGGGTCCGAAGTAAAACGGCCGCCTGGTTCATCCGGTATTGCAGCAGCCACCCGCCGATCGTGGTCCCATAAATAGACTTAAAGCACTGTTTCATAGGCGTCAGGGGAATATCAAACCGGCGGGAAAGTTCCTCCTGCGTATAATTTTCTTCCATATGCTCTGCCAAAAAGCGCTGGATCGCCTTGGTTTTTTCCACCTGCGACTTATAAAAATAAGGCTTTTCATCCACCGTTTCCGAAAGTTCCAACGTATCCAGATATAAAAGCAATTCTAAAATCTTAATCTTAAAATAGGGAATCTTAATTTTCTCCGGCACGGCATACAATTCCTTAAATATATGTTCAATATAATCAGCCCCATGGAGCACCATGGGATAACAATCGCTGCAAAATTTCTCCTGCAAGCCGCGCAAATCCACCGGAAATTCCTTCACTTGCCGGGGCAGGGACCGGCAGGCCAATTCCATATCAAACGAGACCATGGCCCCATGATAATGGGCCAGCGGCATCTCAAACCGTCCCGTATGGGTCAGACGGCGGTCCAGCTTCAAATCACCTGCCTCCACATACGACAGGGCATCATTTTTTGCCGCATATTCCAGTCTGCCCTCCCGGCAATGATCGATGCAAAACACATCCCGTCCTGGCTGAAACGAGGAATCATAATACCGCATATGAAAATCATTGTAGGCCAGCGATACGCCTGGAAACACTTCATAGATGGTAATCGTTCCTTCCCCGGTCTCATTGCGGAACAGATATACACTACATCCTCCGGCTTCTACCAGCCGGAGGCCCTGATTCTCATCGAATATATAGGATTGCATATGACTCTCCTTTCCGCGTTTTATAAAGTGAGCATTCTGTCACAGGTACCTTCCATAAATTCCCGGTCATGGGAAACAACCAGAACGATATGGCCCTGATTGGCCAGATTACGAACCACCGCACTGACCCGTTTCATCTGTCTCCAATCAAGTCCGCTGGTCGGTTCGTCAAAAATGAGCAGCCGCTTTCCGGATAGAAGGGCTGTCGCTACTGCCAGCCGCTGCTTCTGTCCGCCTGATAATGCCATGGGATGCCGCTTTTTAAAAGCCAGCAGATCAAATTGCCGCAATACCTTTTCGATATCATCCGTATATTCACCTGCCGCCTGCTCACATTCATTCCACACACTATCGTAAAACAATTGATGATTGACGTCCTGCATAACCAGAAAACTATCCTTCCTCCGCTTTTTGTGGGATAGTGGTTTTCCGTCCAGATAAACCATTCCCGCCCGTTCTTTCAAAAGCCCGCACAGGCAGCGAACTAATGTGGTCTTTCCGATGCCGTTTTCTCCGGTAATGGCAACTACCTCACCTTCAAGAGCCGAAAATGACAGATCAGAAATCACGGGATTCTGTTTCTTATATCCTACATAAAGCCCCTTCACCACCAATCCCTTGGAAAGGGGTTCCTGGTCAACGGGCCGGACCCGGAGCAGGTCAAGCCTCGTAGGCGCCAGACTGCGAAGGCCCAGTCTTTCCTGTTCCTCCTTCGTCATAGCCCGAAACTCGCCGCCGGTAAAACTTCTCACCAGCTTTCCTCCCACTATATAGATAGCCCAGTCAATGAGATCCGTCAGAAAATACAGACGGTGTTCGGCAATAACTACCGTATGTCCCTGGGACTTTAACAATGCAATCTGCTCCCTCAGCCGTTCAATAGCCGTTTCATCCAGATTGGCGGTAGGTTCGTCCAACACGTAGACGGCAGGATCCATAGCATAGATGCTGGCAAAGGCAAGGATCTGTTTTTCACCGCCTGACAAAGAAAAAATATTTCTATGCAGAAGCCGTTGAATCTGCAATTGATCGACCGTAATACCTAGCCGTGTCTGCATCCGTTCCCGGCTTGCTCCTTCATTTTCCAGACCAAAGGCCAGTTCACTGTCCGTATCTAGGTTAAAAAACTGACTTTTGGGATTTTGAAATACAGAGCCTACCCGTTTGGCCAATTCATAGGGTTCCGTGTCTGCCACCAAAGCCTGGCCAACCTCCACATTTCCTTTCAGTCTGCCATTTTCGGTAAAGTGAGGAATCAGACCATTGATCAGCCTGGTAACTGTCGTTTTTCCGCAGCCGCTCTCCCCGCAAAGAAGGATGCATTCCCCTTTCCTAACAGATAGGGAAAATTCATGAAGGCTGTCGGGCTGGTCCGGATATCCAAAGGACACCTGCTCTATATGAATCATACCACACCTCCCTGTGCCAGATACAGCAGAATGATAAAAAGAATCGCCGCGATAAAACCAATGCCGTCCCAAATCCCCATATGTAACTCTACCAGACTGGTCTTTTTTGCCGGATTTTCAATTCCCCTCGTCACAGCAGCAGCCGACAACTCCTCTGCCGTCTCCGTGGCGGAGATCATCAGCGGAACGACCATTGCTTCCACCTTTTCCATGCCCCGGATATTTCTAAGACGCATGGCATCCCGGATATATCCGGTTTCTTCCCGGATTGCCGGAAAGTACCGCAAGGTCACAGATATGGGAATAATCAATTTCTGCGGCATATGCAGTTTTCGAAGGCCTACGATCATCTCACGAAGCGATATGTTTTTAATCATCAGATTTCCAACCAGCAGGCAGGCAAACATCCGCCGGCTGTAATTCGTAAAAATAGAAAAACTGGTGGCGATCCATTTGGGCGAGACAGGCAGTATATACCACTGTAAGGCCATAATAAACAGATAGACGGCAAGCCATTTTACTGCGGAACGGCCATGGCCGCTTACCAACAGCAAAAAAAGAATAAATCCTATCCATCCAATTTCCAGCCAGAGAGGCTTTTCGGAAAAGGCGATGACGTTGGCGGCAAGCAACAGAAAAAGCCCCATCCGCGGATCTAAAAATCGGTTGTTAAACTGAAATGCTTCTGCTTCCATTTTATACGATGCCAGCCTTTGTAAAATGTTTCCGGAACATGGATTTCGTCATCAGGGAACCAATAATGGCCCCAATGACCGGCGCCGCAAACAAAACCACCAGCATAGCGTTTGAAGACAACGCTCTCAGCGTAGACACATAATCGGCCGGCATACCCTGTTCACTGATCTGGGTCAGGAAACTTTCCCGCATAATCCAGATCGGAAGGGGCGATCCCGTCATTCCCAGAGAAAAGAATACATAGGAACACGTATTCCCATTATAGCTGCCATAATGAGAAACTGCTCTCACAATTTCTCCCAAAACACAGGATATGACAAAAGAAATTAAAATGACCAAGGTGAACTGGCCGGTAACGAAATAAATCAGAGCCGTAATAGCTCCCATAAGAATAACCGCTCCCGGTTTTTGTACCTTCGCGCACATAAGCAAGTAGGGAATACCTGCAAACAGGGCGATGAATCCGGGCATGAGAATCCAGATAACAGGATGCAGTCCACTCAGCAGCATAATAATAAAATTAATAACAAAATAAAGGGCGGAAAAAATACCGATGGTAATCAAATCTTTCCCCTTCAGCATAGTTCCGTTTTTTGTCTGTGACATCATACATCTCCTCCTTCTTAGTTAGGTTTTACTAACCTTTCTATAAAAAAAATTGAGTTTTGTGCCATAGGGAATGAAATTTCCTATGATACAAAATTAAATCCTGCTTGCAGGATTTAATTCGGAAGAAGCATACCAGATCTTGCACCCTTTGTCTGTCCCGATTTGTCTTTTTTGTTCCATTTGGACATTTTTTATGTATCTATTGACAATTGTCGCTTTCCGTATTATATTGATAATCAGATTATCGATAATTCAATTATCAATTACAGGAGGTGTTTGAAATGGCTAAACCGGATCATACCATCGATCCACGCATTCTCGAAAGCGCCAAAAAGGAATTCCTGGCGCTTGGCTTTGAAAAAGCTTCGTTAAAGCACATTTGTGAACAGGCACAGGTGACGACCGGCGCCCTGTACAAACGCTACAGCGGCAAAGAAGATTTATTTTGCGCCGTAGTTGCGGACACGGTAAGGGATTTACAGACGGTTTTTGAGCAAAAAGCATCCGTTAACCTTACCACTCTGCCTGATGAAGCATTAATAAAGGCCTGGGATATGGATGAAGCTTATATGATGTGGTGGTTCCAATATTTGTATGAGCGCCATGACGGATTTGTCCTGCTGCTAAAATGTGCCGAAGGTACCATTTACTCTAACTTTCAGCATGACTGGGTAGAATCCATGACCGGGTCCACTTATGCTTATTACCAGGAGGCCTATCGCCGGGGACTTACCCATACGGTTATTTCGGAAGCAGAAATCCACATCCTTCTGTCCGCCTTTTGGACCACTATTTACGAACCGTTTATCCATGATTTCACCTGGGAACAGATTGAAAATCATAACCGTCTGGTCTGCGGCCTGTTTAACTGGTACCGGGTTTTGGGATTTACGGAATAAAATGGTGCATTCCTTACCGGCTGTTACAGGATAGGAACCATATTGCTATTATTATAAGGAAGGAGGAATCCCTTTGTTTAAAAAAGTGTTGGAATACACCGGTGAGTACCGAAGGGTCACTTACCAGGCCGTAATCGTCATGCTTCTTGGCGTAGCGGCCAGTGTATTGCCTTATCTGTTTACGTTTCAATTGATACGGCCGCTCTTAGACCATGAAGAACTGGCCATGGACCGGGCGCTCTGGCTGGTGGCAGCCATCGCCGTTTGCCTGGTTCTCTATGCCGTTCTCTATGTAAAGGGCTT
>CAYRTA010000142.1:0-5680 GCA_964427045.1 uncultured Hoministercoradaptatus sp.
AAACGTACTTCTCTGTCTCTGATCTGTTCATTAATCATTAATTCGCTAATAGCAGCACACCTCCATCATTAAATAAAGCAGAATCCCTTTTCTCAGAATCTCACAGCATGAAATTCCATGCAACAAAAAACGGATAGAAAACTATCCGCAAACAAACTGACACAACAAGTAAACTTATTGATCAACCTATAAAACCCAAGTCACTCTTTCGTGCTAAGGTGAGAGCGGATACTCTTCTTTGTTTTTCACACTTATGTAGAATATCATATTCCACTCTCACTGTCAACTATTTTTTCTAATTCAATGGTCCGATTCCGGGCCCATCCGTTTCACTGGCCCGGCGGCCTTATGCCTTGTCTATCCGTTTCACCATTTCAATGGCCTGGCCCATTGCCCGTTTCCGGGCAATAGCCAAACCGTTAAAATCTTACATACGGCTGCGGAACGTACCGCAGCAGGTTTCTCCGCAGCATTCTGCGTTAGAACCGGTAATATCGATGGAACCTGCATGACATTCCGTGTTATCATTGTAAACACAGCTTTCCGCCTTACAGACAATATTGATTGTATCACAGCCACAGCCGCAGCCGGAACAATTGCTCGTACAGGAACGCTCACGGAAGCTTCCGCAGCAGGTTTCATCCATGGTCGTCGCATGGCTTCCCTGTACCTCGATATCTCCGCGGGAACAGAGTTTGTCCTCATTATACATACAGGTTTCAGCCGTACATCTCAGTGCTGTCATTACACATACCTCCTTTATTTTATTTCCGGATTAGTATGTGTCATTGTCTCAACGATTATACGGTCAGCGCCGCTTCCAATTTTTCAATCATTTCATCAATATCCGCCTCTGTAATCACCAACGGCGGAACAAAACGAAGCACATTCGTGCCGGCCGAAATAATCAGCAAGCCATGAGCAATGGCCTGATTGACAATCTCACCCACGGATTTTTCCTTAACGACCAGACCTTGCATCAGCCCTTTTCCACGTCTGGATTCAATACAGTCATATTTTTCCACCAATTCGTCCAGTTTTTTCTCCAGATAAGGCGCTACTTTCTGTACATGATCTACAATCTTTTCTTCCTCATACAGATCAAATACTTTACTGACGGCTGCGCAGGCCAGCGGATTACCGCCATAGGTTGTCCCATGATCACCAGGAACCAAAGAAGCCTTTGCCGTCTTTTCATTTAATACGAAAGCGCCCACCGGCACGCCGCAGCCCAGAGCTTTTGCACAGGCCACCACATCCGGCTCCACGCCGTAAGCCTGATAAGCAAACATATTTCCGGTCCGTCCCATGCCGCACTGTACTTCATCCAATAGCAGCAAAATATCGTTTTCATCGCAAAGCTTGCGGATACCTTTTAAAAAGACTGGATCTGCCGGATAGATACCACCCTCACCCTGCACAGTCTCCATAATGATCGCACAGGTTTTCGGAGTAATCTGGGCCTTTACGCTTTCCAGATCATTAAAATCCGCAAACTTCACACCACCGATCAATGGTTTAAACGGTTCCTGATAATGAGCGTTTCCGGTAACAGACAGTGCCCCCAGACTCCTTCCGTGGAAAGAATGGTCCATGGCAATAATCTCATGATCCGTACTTCCATCCTTTAAGTACGCATATTTTCTTGCCACTTTGATGGCGCCCTCGATTGCTTCCGTACCACTATTGGTAAAGAAAGCCTTTGATAAGCCCGTGGCTTTTACCAGCTTTTCGGCGGCTTCTATCATCGGCACATTATAATATAAATTAGAAGTATGAATAACTTTATCAATCTGGTCTTTCAGCGCCTGATTGTAGGCTTCATTCCCATAACCAAGGGCAAACACCGCGATACCTGCCGCGAAATCAAGATACTCCCTTCCATCTACATCGTACAGACGAACGCCTTTTCCCTTTTCCAAAACAATGGGAAACCGGTTATACGTATGCAATACTGCCTGTTCCGAACGATTCCTATATTCCTCACTGTATGATATCATATTCTTTCATCTCATCCTTTCTTAATATGGCTGTTCCAATACCTTTGTTGGTAAAAATTTCCAAAAGCAGGCAATGGGGAATGCGTCCGTCCAAAATATGTACACGGGAAACACCCTCTTCGATGGCCTCAATACAATTCTGCAATTTGGGAATCATGCCGCCTCCCACATTTCCATTCTGGATCAATTCTTTTGCATCTTTTATAAACAATTTGGAAAGCAGGGTTTTCGGATCGTTAGGATCCAGATACACGCCTTCGATATCGGTAAGAAAAGCCAGCTTTTCCGCATTTACCGCTTTCGCAATAGCGCAGGCCGCATCGTCTGCATTGATATTATACGTCTGAAACTGCTCATCCAATCCCACCGGGCAGACAATTGGCAAAAAGTCCTTCTCCAATAAATCATAAATAACCTTAGGATTTACCGAAGTAATATTTCCCACAAAACCAATATCCTCGCCGTTGGAATATTTCTTCTCCACTTTCAGGAGGCCGCCGTCTTTTCCGCTGATACCTACCGCTTTTACACCCAGCGACTGCACCAGGGATACCAGTTCTTTGTTGACTTTACCAAGAACCATTTCGGCGACTTCCATGGTATCCGCATCAGTTACCCGAAGGCCATTGATAAACTTCGGTTCCATGCCTACTTTATTGACCCAGCGGCTGATTTCCTTGCCGCCGCCGTGAACGATAATCGGCTTAAAACCAACCAGCTTTAACAAAACCACATCCTGGATCACCTGGCGTTTTAAAGTCTCGTCCACCATGGCGCTTCCGCCATATTTTACCACAATAATTTTCCGGTTAAATCTCTGAATATAAGGTAATGCTTCAATCAGCACTTCCGCTTTCTGAAGATATTCCTCTTTTACCATTTCATTTCCTCCGTTCATTTTCCCTCAAACAATTTCTTTTTCATTTATTTCTTACAAACGGCTTGCCTGATCAGGAACGATAGTCAGCGTTGATCGTAACATACTCATACGTCAGATCACAGCCCCAGGCCGTGGCCTCATAGTTTCCCATCTTCACATCCGCAAGAACAGTTATCTCTTTTTCCGAAAGAATTTTCGTCGCAAATGCTTCATCACAGGCCAGTGCCACACCATTGGAAACCACTTGAATCTTACCTGCCGCACTCTGGAAATACAGATCTACCTTGTCCGGGTCAAACTGTGCTCCGGAATACCCCATGGCACAGATAAAGCGGCCGCAATTGGCGTCATGGCCAAAAATCGCTGCTTTGGACAAGTTCGACGTAATGATAGATTTACTCAATATCACTGCCTGTTCCTTACTTTCTGCGCCGATTACTTTCGCCTCAAACAATGCCGAAGCACCTTCTCCGTCGGCGGCTATTTTCTTTGCCAATACCGTATTCACATAGAGAAGCGCTTCCAAAAAGATCCGGTAATCCTCATTTTCTTCCGTGATCGGCGGATTCTGAGCCATACCGTTGGCTAATAACAGCAGGGTATCGTTGGTAGAAGTATCTCCATCCACCGAAACCATATTATAAGTATCTTTTACCACCGTACTCAGGGCCTTTTGGAGAAGTTCTTTGGAAATTGCCGCATCCGTTGTCACAAACGCCAACATCGTACACATATTGGGATGAATCATGCCGGAACCTTTGCACATACCGCCAAGCGTAACGGTTTTTCCGCCGATCTCTACGGTTACGGCCACTTCTTTTTGCACCGTATCCGTAGTCATAATAGCCTGGGCTGCCAGTGCGCCTGCTTCACGGCCAGGCGATAATAAGGGAACCATATTCTTTACTCCGGCCCGCAATAAATCCATGGGAAGCTGTTTTCCAATGACGCCTGTGGAAGCTACCAGCACGGAATCCGCCGGAATCTGTAATGCCCCTGCCGCCGCTTCGGCTGTCTGCTTACAATAATCCATGCCCTCCTGTCCGGTACAGGCATTGGCCACTCCGCTGTTACATACAATTGCCTGGGCACAGGGATGATGGTATACAATATCCTGATCCCATTTTACCGGGGCCGCCTTTACCAGATTGGTGGTAAACGTTCCTGCCGTCACACAGGGCTGTTCACTGTATACCAGAGCCATATCCTTCGTGTTTCCTTTTTTAATTCCGGCCGCCAAACCAGCCGCCATAAAACCTTTTGCGGCAGTGACGCCGCCATCTATGATCTTCATGATCCCAATCCTCCACTCTTTCTAACTCATCACTTACGTTCATAATTCCTTTGCGGAAATATTTACGGGAATAAAGGTACCAGTTCCAGACCTTCGGATTCCTCTAACCCAAACATCAGATTCATGTTCTGCACCGCCTGCCCTGCCGCGCCTTTTACCAGATTATCGATGGCGCCCATCATAATGATACGATTGGTTCTGGGATCAATCTTGAATCCGATATCCACATAATTGCTGCCCTCCACCCATTTTGTCTGGGGATAGACATCCTGCTCCAATACACGAACAAATTTTTCTTTTTCATAATACTTATCATAAACAGCTTTTACTTCTTCATAAGTAACATCTTTTGTCAATGTTCCATATGCGGTTGCCAGGATGCCCCGGTTCATGGGTACAAGATGGGGGGTAAAATTCAGCCGGATCTCTCTATGACATGCATAGCCAAGCTGTTCTTCAATTTCCGGCGTGTGGCGGTGTGTGGCCACACCATATGCTTTCATATTTTCATTGACTTCGCAAAACAGATTATCCACTTTGGCTCCTCTTCCCGCCCCGGAAGTGCCGGACTTGGCATCAATAATTAAGGTATCGGGATCAATGAGTCCTTCTTTCACCAAAGGATAACACGTCAGAATACTGCAGGTGGTATAACAGCCAGGATTCGCAACCAGACGCGCCGCCTTTACATCCTCTCTGTTAATTTCGCAAAGCCCATAGACCGCCTCCGCAAGATACTGGGGTGATTTATGTTCCAGTTTATACCAGGCTTCATATACCTTAACATCTTTTAGCCGAAAATCCGCGCTGAGATCGATAATCTTTACTTTGGAAAGAATTTCATCATTTACCAGAGAAGCACATAAGCCCTGGGGTGTGGCTGTAAAATCACATCCACCTGATTTGCCAATTCTTCCATATTATCATCCATACAGTTTGCATCCACCAGCTGAAAAAAATTCTGGTAAACCGATGCATATTTTTTATCAATATAACTTCTGGAGCCATACCAGACAATCTCAACATCTTTATGGCCCAAAAGAATTCTCACCAATTCCGATCCGGCATACCCGGTCGCACCAATAATACCCGCTTTTATCATACTTTTCTCTCCTTTTTTACTCTCCCAGACATCATACACCAAATAATACGCGCTTCATCGTCTAAAGTAAAGTATCAATTTCCGATTGCATAATTATACATTAATAATGAATAATATGCAAGTTTTTTTATTTTTTTGTTTTACCTCTTGCATTTTTCATGAATATAGTGTATATTATGGCCTGTACCCGAAAGAGAAATACTTGGCTGGGTCCATAATAAAATGAATAAAAATTCAAAATTGATGTATATTTTACTATTCAAGGAGGATATAAAAAATGAAAGAAAAAGTAGTTTTAGCTTATTCCGGCGGATTGGACACCACAGCTCTGATTCCCTGGCTGAAAGAAAATTTTGATTATGAAGTTATCTGCTGTTGTATCAATTGCGGACAGGGTTCCGAGT
>CAYRTA010000143.1:0-5564 GCA_964427045.1 uncultured Hoministercoradaptatus sp.
GGTATGGCAAAACAGTAGATTGCCACAGTCAGCAGGATCCCACTGAAACAGTCCACCAGAATGTTGATAGCCAGGGTTTTGATTTTTTTGTTCATATGTGATTCCTTCCATTTCCTGTTTTGAATTTGAGGCTTATTTATATGATGTTGAGGTCAAAAGATTCCATACGGATTGTTCCGTGGGTTATGACTTTTGACCCTGGCATCATTTATATTCTTTTATAAATTTCTGAGAACATACATTGGAATGGAAGGAAAATTGTATTATAAGTATTGGAATTATATTTGAAATGGAGTATAATTCTATATATTGACCAAATTACTATATTAGAATGCAGAAAAGACTAGAGGGGTATGAAACAAATGAACAGAATTACGTTGCTTATCATGGCAGCAGGTATTGGAAGCCGTTTTGGCGGCGGTATCAAGCAGTTGGAACCTGTTGGACTGCATGATGAGATTATCATGGATTATTCCATCCATGATGCATTGAAAGCCGGATTTAATAAAATTATATTTGTTATCCGGAAGGATATTGAAGCCGATTTTCGGGAACGGGTCGGCAATCGGGTAGAACAGTTATGTAAGAAACTGGATGTGGAAGTGGCTTATGTGTACCAGGATATGACCTCTATCCCGGAAGGGTATGCCGTCCCTAAGGGGAGGACAAAACCATGGGGAACAGGACAGGCTGTTTTGGCTGCCAGGGATTTCATTCATGAGCCCTTTATGGTAATTAACGCGGATGATTATTATGGAAAGGAAGCGTTTCGCCAGTTATATGACTGGCTGATTCAGGAACATGCGGATACTGCTATTGCTATGGCTGGTTTTATTTTGAAAAATACGCTGTCTGAGAATGGCGGTGTGACCAGAGGTGTTTGTAAGGTTTCAGATGGTCATTCCCACGTTATTGATGTGGTAGAAACCAGCAATATCGTAAAGACAGCAGATGGGGCCGAAGCCAATGGGGTGAAACTGAATCCGGATTCTTATGTATCTATGAACATGTGGGGATTTCCGGGAAAAGATGGCTCTGCGCCTGGCTTTTTAGCTGTGTTGGAGGAAGAATTTCAAACCTTTTTTGCAAATGCGGTTCCGGCCAATCCCATGAAAGCGGAGTATTTGCTTCCAACCCTGATCGGCAGTCTGCTGAGAGAAGGAAAGTATTCGGTAAAGGTTCTGGAAACCAATGATAAATGGTTTGGCGTCACATACAAGGAAGATAAAGAGGCTGTTGTAAAAAGTTTTAAAAAACTGATTGCAGATGGTGTTTATCAGGAAGATTTATATTCCGATTTGGTGTAAACTGCAGTGCGTAAAGAACGCTGCCGAATGGGGAAGAAAACTGAATAGGGAAAGCATCCGTGTGTGCAGTCCGAATTATGAAAACGCCCTAGTCATGGGCGTTTTTATGATGTCTGTTTTTTGCGTGGTTTTTGATGAATTTTTCCTGCATAATATCATCGGTTTTTCGGTCGTAGATAGCCGTTAGATGTGCAATACAAAAGAGAAAGAAAAGAATGAAGAGAAAAAGCAATAGAATAAAAAGAAGCATGTACACCTCCATGATTTAGATAAAAATAGTATATGTCCGATTCAGATAATAAATACATATGGGAATCATTTGAACGGAAATTTTCCGGAAGAAACAGAGATTTTGAGCTTTATTTGCATGAGAGACCGAAATGTTGATGTTCATTTGCATGAGGGGACGTGATGTTGATGTTTTGCAGCAGGAAGCGTATACTGAGGGGCAGATGCGTATGGGTGAAATGATGAAAATAAATGGACAATTCTTTTATAACATAAATTGAAGGAGAATACAATGAAGATGCGAAAGAAAAGGCATGTATTATACGGAATTATCGGTATGCTTTTCCTTGTTATGGGTATTGGATTTACAGGCTGCGGGAATCCCGTTTCGCAAGAGGCGGATTTGCCGGCAGGCGATATGACGGTACATTTTCTGGATGTGGGTCAGGGACTATCCATTCTCGTACAATCGGAAAATGAGACCTTGATTTATGATGGCGGTGACCGGGATACCTCCAGTTTTGTGGTGGCCTATCTGAAAGAGCAGGGTGTGACGAAGATTGATTATCTGATCAGCAGCCATTATGATGCAGATCATTTGTCTGGTTTGATTGGCTGTTTGAATGCTTTTGAGGTAGAGCATGTCATTGGCAGTGATTATACAACGGATACGAAAACTTACGAATCTTTCATGGGAGCAGTTTCCGATCAGGGTTTAACCGTAGAGTATCCCACCGTGGGAGAGGAGTTTCCGTTTGGAAGTGGTAAGTTTGTCATTCTTGCCCCGGAAGTCATTGATGAAGGTGACAGTAATGAGAACTCAGTTGTAATTCGGCTGCTTCATGGAAAGAATTCCTTTCTTTTTACAGGGGATGCGGACAGTACTGCTGAGGAAGCGATGTGCCAGTCCGGTCTGGATTTGGATTGTGATGTGCTGGTGCTGAGTCATCATGGATCAGCTACCGCAACAAGCTGGGAGTTTCTGGAAAAGACCGTGCCGGAATACGCAGTGATCAGCTGTGGTCTGGGTAATTCGTATGGTCATCCCCATAAGGATACCATGGATAAGCTGGAGTCGATGGAGATTCCGGTATTCAGGACCGATTTACAGGGTACCATTATTGTTGCCAGCGATGGAGAACATTTATCCTGGGAGCAGGAGCCTTGTGACGATTATTCACCGGGAGAGGCAGCGGATCAGGGAACTGTGGTGGTAACCGATGAAAGTACCAATCAGGATACCCAGGAAGAAATGGTCTGGTTATCGAAAAGCGGAAGCAAATATCACAGAATTCCCGATTGCGGAAATATGAATCCGGACACGGCCCGGCAGGTCACGAAAGAAGAGGCACAGGCGCTGGGAATGGAGGCCTGCAAAAATTGTTATCCATAATAAACCAACCCATAAGCGTATTATGAAAAACAACATATACGGGACTTTATGAATCAAATATTTTTATCTTTTGAAATGGGAAAATATCCCCCGGGGTGGCTTGTATACAGAGCGTTTATTCGGTAATATAAATAATGTGAATAATGTCAATCGCCTTTACCGATACCTCCACATCATAACATGCGGAAAAGGCACATAACATCCTAAAATTATATGACAAAAAAGGTGGCTTTGCTCAGGGCTGCCTTTTTTACTGTTACAAAGGAATCTGCATACCAGAAGACAAAAAAATATTGCTTAGCTGTTCGTTCTATGGTAATCTTAACATACTACGCACGCAAAACGTGTAATTTTGGAGGGCTATATGGAAAAAAAGGCGAAAAGAGGATCGTTTACAGGACAGCTTGGCTTTATTATGGCGGCAGCAGGAAGTGCCGTAGGTTTGGGAAATATATGGCGTTTTCCGTATCTGGCGGCAAAAGATGGCGGCGGTCTGTTTATTCTGTGTTATGTAATACTGGCATTGACCTTTGGTTTTGCGCTTCTTACTACGGAGATTGCCATCGGCAGAAAAACGAGACAGAGTCCGTTGACTGCTTATGGAAAAATTCATAAAAACTGGAAAGGGATCGGTATTTTGGCTTGTCTGGTTCCGATTATTATTCTGCCGTACTACTGTGCCATCGGAGGCTGGGTATTTAAGTATCTTGCTCTTTATGTTACCGGCCATGGGACAGATGCAGTGGCGGACGGCTATTTTACGGGCTATATAACCCAGACGGCTCAGCCCATTATCTGGATGTTGGTTTTCCTTTTGGCGACGGCATTTATTGTTTATAATGGCGTAGAAAAGGGAATTGAAAAATATAGTAAAATTTTGATGCCGATTCTCGTTGTGCTTGTTATCGGTATTTCTATCTTTTCTCTTACCTTGCAGCACACGGATGCGGAAGGCGTGACACGCACCGGTCTGGAAGGACTGCGTGTTTATCTGGTTCCGGATTTTACCGGTATTACGCTGAATAAATTACTGATTGTCATTATGGATGCCATGGGACAGTTATTCTTCTCCATCAGTGTGGCCATGGGAATTATGGTAGCGTATGGTTCCTACGCGCCCAAGGAAGCAAATCTGATGTCGTCCATCAATCAGATTGAGATTTTCGATACGGCCATCGCGCTTTTGGCCGGTTTGATGATTATTCCTGCCATCTTTGTTTTCATGGGTATGGATGGTATGTCCGCAGGACCGGGCTTATTGTTTGTTTCTCTGCCAAAGGTTTTTCAGGCTATGGGCGGTTTTGGTTATGTGGTTGGCATTGTCTTTTTCGTGATCGTATCCTTTGCGGCGGTAACCTCTTCCGTATCGATCATGGAAGCCATTGTTTCCAGTGTGATGGACAAGTTTAAGATATCAAGAAAGAAAAGTACCATTTTAGTTTCCATCTATAGCTTGATTGCCAGTGTCGTTGTATGTCTGGGTTATAACCTGTTTTATTTCGAACTTACACTGCCCAATGGAACCGTGGGACAGATTTTGGACCTGATGGATTACATCAGCAACAACTGTCTCATGCCGCTGGTTGCGTTTTTGACCAGTATTCTGATCGGCTGGGTGGTAAAACCGGATATCATTATCGAAGAAATCACCCAGGGAAAATTCAAGTTCCATCGTAGGGGCCTGTATGTGGTCATGATTAAATTTGTGGTACCGATTCTGCTGTTGATTCTTTTCCTGCAATCTTTTGGCCTATTTGGTTAAGCGGCGGAATTGAAAACAGAGCATTGATATGGTAAAATAAAAAACAGTGAAAATTAGTGTGGGTATGGGAAACCCGTGATTACGGAGGTTATGGAAAAATGGAGCAATATAAAGAACAATTTATTGATTTCATGGTAGAAAGCCAGGTATTAAAGTTTGGCGAATTTACATTAAAAAGCGGGAGAAAATCTCCGTTTTTTATGAACGCGGGCGCTTATGTAACCGGAACACAGCTTCGCCGGCTGGGTGAATATTACGCGAAAGCCATTCACGATCATTACGGACTGGATTTCGATGTGCTGTTTGGGCCGGCTTATAAGGGCATTCCGTTAAGTGTAGCCACCACAATGGCTATCAGTGAATTATATGGAAAGGATATCCGTTATTGCTCTAACCGTAAAGAGGTAAAAGATCATGGCGATACGGGTATTTTGCTGGGAAGTAAGTTAAAAGACGGAGACCGGGTGGTGATTATTGAGGATGTGACAACCTCCGGCAAATCCATTGAAGAAACCTTCCCGATTTTGAAAGAGCAGGCAAATGTGGAGATCAAAGGTCTGATGGTTTCCCTAAACCGAATGGAACGCGGCAAGGGTGATAAGAGTGCGCTGGATGAAATCCGGGAGAAATATGGATTTGAAGCGCATGCCATTGTCACCATGGCGGATGTGGTAGAGAAGCTGTATAATAAAGAGTGTAATGGACAGATTGTCATTAACGATACCATAAAAGCAGCTATTGATGCATATTATGAACAATATGGAGTACGCTAAGAATAAGGAGGGCTTGTCCTATGAGAAATGAAAAGATATATCAGACCATGTCCCGCTGCGGCGCAGGCGGACTAGCTTTAGGAATCGTGGTAATTGTGATG
>CAYRTA010000144.1:0-5418 GCA_964427045.1 uncultured Hoministercoradaptatus sp.
GCAAATTTGAAAGGATTTCAGTTTGGCTGGCTTGTGTTTGGAGTTAAGAACAAAACGAGAGAAATTGTTGGAAGTGATTATCGGAATGCAAAAGGATTGAATACTTTAAAACAGGAAATTGCTGTTGGAACAACGGGTGGAATCTCTTTCATTGATATTATTGAAGTATTCCCTATAATCAATGGAGAAGAAAAGCGTATCGTTATGTTTCAGATTCCAGCAGCTGCGACGGCGATTCCTACAGGGTGGCATGATCATTTTTATGGAAGAAATGGTGAGTCATTAAGCGCACTTTCTGTGGAAGAACTGGATCGAATTAGAGGACAGGAGAAAAAAGATTGGTCAAAGCAAGTTGTTGAAGGAGTTACCATTCAATGCCTGAATAAAGATGCTTTGAAAATGGCAAGAGAAAAATATAAAGAAAAAATGAATCGGCCTCACATTACTGAGGAAGTTGATCGGATGACCGATGAGGAATTTCTGACGAAATTAAAATTAATGCAAAATGGAAAGCTTACCAATGCTGCCATGCTTTTATTAGGGGATGAAGATTATGACTATCTTTTGACTACTGTGCCAGAAGCATCCTGGAGGCTGTATAATTATAAAAATGATATTCAGGATTATGAGATATTTAAAATTCCCTTTCTCACGTTGAGTGATAGGATTTTTTCTAAAATACGTAATTTGACATATCGCTATATGCCAAACCAACTGACACTTTTTCCGACGGAAACGAAGCAATATGATATGTGGTTGTTACGGGAACTAATGAATAATTGTATTGTCCATTCTGATTATTCGCTTGGCGGACGAATCTATTTGAATGAATTTGACGATTATATTGTTTTAACGAATCCGGGAAACTTTTTACCAGGGAGTGTGGAGCCAATTTTAAAAGCAAGTTATAATCCGCCTTTTTATCGGAATCAGCTTTTGGCTGAAACAATGGTAAAATTGAATATGATTGATACACAAACTATGGGAATTCGCAGAGTTTTTAGAATACAACAGGAAAAGTATTTTCCGCTACCGGATTATGATTTAAATGTTCAACGGCAAGTAGGGGTTACCGTATACGGGAAGGTATTGGATGAAAATTATACGCAGGTATTGTTTCAAAATCCTGATTTTGATTTGACAACTGTTTATTTAATGGATCGCGTGCAGAAGCATGAACCTATATCAAAAGATGCGGTAAAGTATTTGCGAAAATTAAGAGTGATTGAGGGGAAAATTCCTAATATTTATATTTCCGCCTCGCTGGCAGTCAATGAAGAAGAAAAGGCGCAATATGTAAAAAACAAAGGTTTTGACGAGGAAGCTTATAAAAAATGGATTATAAATTACCTTGAGACTTATGGAACTGGAAAGAAAAAAGATTTTTTGGTATTACTGAAAGATAAGTTGCCGGATACAATGGATGAAAAGCAAAAACTAATTAAGGTACAGAATTTGCTGCAGTCATTAAGAAAGGACGGTGTGATTGTCTTAGACTCAGATAATCTAAGAACAGGGAATTGGATATTGGTAAAATCTAATTCTTGAGGTAAAAAAATAGATTTTTATTAGATTAATTATTAGATTAATTATTAGATTATTGATTGGACCGAATAAGAAATCATATTTCTGTAGCTGAAATACTAGGGTTTATGAATGGAGAATAATTGGCCGAATGCGTTGTTAGAAAATTAGGTTTAAATTAGATTTATGTAAAGCCTTGATGTTTTAAGTATAAAATTCCTTCGGTTACAGATACTAATTCCAGTAATGGAAAGTACAGTAAACGGAGGAATTTTTATATGAAAGCTACAGGAATAGTCAGAAGAATAGATGATTTGGGGAGGGTTGTGATTCCAAAAGAGATCCGGCGTACCATGCGGATCCGGGAGGGTGAGCCTATGGAGATTTTTACCAGCCACGAGGGGGAGATTGTACTTAGAAAATATTCCCCCATCGAAGATTTGGGCAACCTTTCCAGAGAATATGCCCAGGCTATGGCACAAATTCTGGGATGCTTGGTATGTATCTCCGATCATGACCAGATCGTGGCGGCCGGAGGCCCACGGCAGCAGGAATATCAGGGTAAGACGATTAGTAAAGAACTGGAAGAGGCAATCAAGAACCGGGACTTCATTCATGTGGAAGAATCCCAGAAGAAGCGTATTCCGGTAATCACCGAGGAAAAGGACCTTACGGGCAGCGAAATTATCCAGCCTATTATTTCGGCAGGTGATGCCATTGGTTCCGTGGTATTACTGCACAAAAAGGATGGAACAGCACTTGCGGAGACGGAAAAGACCATGGCTCAGGTCGCGGCAGGATTTCTGGGGCGTCAGATGGAAAACTGACCGTATGGTCAGGATGGCCTGGTCCGTACTTCTGTTAATTTACAGCTGTCAAGTTTAGTGTATAAAAATATCTTTACACCTGTTATGTGCCATTGCGTGATACCATTTTTTGTGCTATATTGATAGTTAAATGAATCAAAAGAATGGAGGCGCACCATGAGAGCGTTAGATTTGACATTATTGACAGATCTGTATGAGTTGACCATGATGCAGGGATATTTTAAAAATCCTACGGATCAGATCGTGGTTTTTGACGCATTTTATCGGAAGAACCCCTGCGGCGGGGCATTTGCGATTGCAGCAGGTCTGGAACAGGTGATTGAATATATTCGGGATTTGCATTTTACCCCTGACGATATTGACTACCTGAGAGGTCTGAATATTTTTGATGAAGACTTTCTGGAATTTTTGAGAGGATTCCATTTTACCGGTGATATCTATGCGATTCCGGAAGGAACTGTAGTGTTTCCAAGAGAACCGCTTTTGAAAGTGATTGCTCCGGTGGTGGAAGCGCAGCTTGTTGAAACAGCAATTCTGAATATTATCAATCATCAGAGCCTGATTGCCACGAAAGCAGCCAGAGTTGTTCATGCGGCCAGAGGTGATGGTATTATGGAATTTGGTCTTCGCCGGGCACAGGGGCCGGATGCCGGTATCTATGGCGCGCGCGCGGCGGTAATAGCGGGATGTGTGGGAACCTCCAATGTCCTGACAGGCAAGATGTTTGATGTGCCGGTAAAAGGTACCCATGCACATAGCTGGATTATGAGTTTTCCGGATGAATATACTGCCTTTAAAACATATGCCGAAATGTATCCCAATGCCTGCATTCTGCTGGTAGATACTTATGATGTGCTGGAATCTGGTGTGCCTAATGCGATCCGTGTATTCCAGGAGATGAAGGAACGGTACCCGGATTTTAAGGGATATGGTATCAGAATCGACAGTGGTGATTTGGCTTATCTGTCTAAGAAAGCGTATGAAATGTTGGATGAGGCCGGATTTGGCGATGCAGTTATTTCCGCCTCCAGTGATTTGGATGAATATCTGATTGACAGCTTGAAGGTACAGGGCGCGAAGATTAATTCCTGGGGAGTCGGTACGAATCTGATTACTTCCAAGGACTGTCCCGCTTTTGGCGGCGTCTATAAGATGGCGGCGATTAAAAATAAGGGGGATGCGGATTTTGTTCCGAAAATTAAGCTTTCTGAAAACACGGAAAAAATTACGAATCCTGGAAACAAGACGATTTACCGAATCTATGACAAGAAAACCGGTAAGATTCGCGCAGACCTGATTTGTCTGGCAGATGAAGTGTTTGATGAAAGTAAGGATATGATTATCTTTGATCCTATTGAAACCTGGAAAAAGACGAAGATCAAAGGTGGAACGTATACCCTTAGAGAGTTGCTGGTTCCCATTTTCCGGAATGGTTACTGCATCTATACATCGCCTTCCGTTATGGAGATGCAGGAAATCTGCCGTAAGGAGCAGGATACTTTATGGCCGGAGAGTCGCCGTCTCGTGAATCCACAGAAGGTTTATGTGGATCTGTCTGACAAACTGTATAAGGTAAAATCCGAGCTGTTAGAGGAAATGAGTATGAAGGCTCTGGAGTTAAAGTAGCAGACAAAAAAACGTATTAGGAATCGGTTATGGGCCGCCACCCGGAAAATTTCCGGCGTGACGGCCTTTAAAAATGCTCCGCGCAGGTTTCTTTTTTGAGTGCTCCGCGCATAGATGCGTACGTTTCTCTTGACTAACGGGGGCTTTATTCCGTAGGATATAAGGAAACCTGAATGATTATGAAACGGAGCGGTTTTATGACAGAATTTCTTGTCCGTAAATTTGTGAAAAATTATGAGTGTACAGAAGATTTGAGTGTCCGTACTTCCTATGGTGTTTTATCCGGTTGTGTGGGCATTTTTTGTAATGTACTGCTGTTTGTGGTGAAACTTGTAATCGGAATGCTGATGCACAGCATCGCGGTTATGGCGGATGCCTTTAATAACCTTTCGGATGCGGCTTCATCGGTTATTTCTTTTGTGGGAGTTAAGATGGCGGAGAAACCGGCGGATCGGGAACACCCCTTTGGACACGGGAGAGTAGAGTATATTGCAGCGTTTATTGTGGCTTTTTTGGTCATGGAGGTGGGACTTTCCTTTTTCAAGACCAGCATCGATAAATTTCGTAACCCGGAAGCGCTGGTTTTTGAACCGGTTCCTTTTATCATTCTGGCACTTTCCGTAGGGGTAAAGCTGTGGATGGCCTATTTTAATAAGAAACTTGGTAAACGGATACAATCCCAGGTGATGCTGGCAACGGCTGCGGACTCGCTGGGGGATGTGGTTACCACGTCGGCCACCCTGGTATCGATTTTGATTTTTGGACTGACCGGGTGGAATGTGGATGCCATTGCCGGTTTGCTGGTATCTCTTGTGGTGATGTGGGCAGGTTTTAGCATTGCGAAGGATACGCTTAAGCCGCTGATTGGCCAGGAAGCAGACCCGGAGCTTGTAAAGCGGATTAAAAGCGAGGTAGAAGGTTATGATGGGATTGTGGGCACTCATGATCTGATTATCCATAGTTACGGCCCGGGCAGGAGCATGGCCTCTCTTCATGCCGAGGTACCGCGGGAGGTGGATATTGAAACCTCTCATGAAATCATTGACCGTATTGAACATGAGGTCTCCCGTAAACTGGGTATTTTTCTCGTAATCCATATGGATCCGGTGGAGACGCATGATCAGAAGTATTTGGAATTAAAAGCGAAGATGAAGGAAATTCTGGATATGCTGGACCCGGAAGTGACGTTTCATGATTTCCGGGTAGTCTGGGGGCAGGAACGCAGCAATTTGATCTTTGATATACAAATACCGTTTTCCTATGGCAAAGAACAGGAGGAACGAATAAAAAACCAGATTGGCCGTGCGGCAAAATTGCTGGATGAGCGGTATGAGTGTGTAATCACCGTTGATAAAAGCTATCTGGGCGGTATTATGTGATTTTTTTGCTAAGTTGTAAAATCAAATGCGACAAGGGTTAATACTCTATCGCATTTGATTTT
>CAYRTA010000145.1:0-5418 GCA_964427045.1 uncultured Hoministercoradaptatus sp.
TTATTATTTGTATTCTTATTATCTGTATTCTTATTTATGTGCTCTAATGATCTGCATTCTTATTATCTGTATTTCTATTATTTCCGTACCTATACTATCAGCTAATATTCTTATTATGTTCTCTTTTGCTCTTCCATCCGCTTAAACACCATATCATAGCCGTCATTTCCATAAGTCAATGACCGGTTTACCCGGCTGATAGTTGCCGTGGAAGCACCTGTTTGCTCCGATATTTCCAGATATGTTTTCTTCTCTCTCAGCATCTTCGCCACCTCAAAGCGCTGTGACAAAGAAAGCAATTCATTGACCGTACAAACATCCTCGAAAAAAGTATAGCATTCTTCCTGATTTTGCAGCGATAAAATTGCCTCAAATAAATGATTCACCGCATCGGTATGTATATTTTTGCCCATAATATGCACTCCTCCTGATCGAAACAGTCTCAGATCAAACTCAAATCTGTATCCATTTTAACACAGTACAGTAGAAAAGCAAAGCGTTTTTTCTATGTTGGTACTCGGATCTGTAACAGTTCAGCTTGCAGCTATTCCGCGAGGTGCCGCCTTGCAAACACAAGGCGAACCCGAGACAGCCGGGCGCCAAACTGCGGTTTTTGCAGTTTGTGTGCATTCTTTTGTAACTGTGAAGCCCGAAGGGCTGAACTGTTACTCGGATCTTGACACCCGGATTTTGACATGATATAGTCAATGCCAATGAAGGAAAGGATGGTCATACGATGAAATGGGCGGAGAAACCTTATCACTCTCTTGATTATATGCTGCGGGAAACCTTCGGCGAAAAAGTCTATAAACTGACTCTAAATGGTGGTATGACCTGTCCGAACCGGGACGGCAAACTGGGAGAGCGGGGATGTATCTTTTGCAGTGCCGGCGGTTCCGGCGATTTTGCGGCAGATGCAAATCTTAGTATCACTGCGCAGATTCAGGAACAAAAAGAAATGATACAAAAGAAACGTCCGGTGCATAAATTCATCGCCTATTTCCAGGCTTACACCAACACCTACGCGCCTGTGGATTATCTGCGGCATATCTTTACGGAGGCCCTGTCTTACCCGGAGGTGGTGGCTCTCAGTATCGGCACTCGTCCGGACTGCCTCGGTCCTGATGTCCTGGATCTACTGGATGAATTGAATCAGCAAAAACCTGTGTGGGTTGAACTTGGCCTGCAAACCATACACGAAGATACCGCCCGCTACATTCGAAGGGGATATCCCCTTTCCTGTTTTGAGACGGCCGTCTCAAAGCTGCAAGAACGAAAGATCACCACCATTGTCCACATCATTTTGGGATTACCTGGCGAATCTGCCGAACGGATTCTGGAAACCATAGAATATCTGAATACGCAAAATATTCAGGGCATCAAATTACAATTGCTGCACGTACTAGAGGGCACGGATCTTGCCGCGGACTATGCCGCCGGTACCTTTACCACCCTTTCCCAGGATGATTACCTGAATCTTCTTATTACCTGCCTGGAACATTTATCCCCCGATATCGTCATCCATCGGGTGACTGGAGACGGTCCAAAGGAATTACTGCTGGCCCCTGCCTGGAGCAGTTCTAAACGGACGGTTTTAAACCTTCTGCATCACCGCATGAAGGAGTTAAATAGCTGGCAGGGTAAGGCTTACAAAAACCCTTCATCAGAAAAGGAGACGGTTCTATGATAGAAAATTCCTCTACTTTATATAAAATGATTGTTCTTTCCATGTTGGAAAAAGTAGATTTTCTGCTGTCCAACAGCCAAATCACCAATTTCTTTCTCGACAAGGAATACACAACCTACTTTCATATTCAGCAGACCATTCACGATCTGTTAGAAAGTAACTTAATCAGCGAGAAAAAGCTTGGCAGTAATACCTGCTACGAGATGACAAAAGAAGGCAGCGATACCCTGTCCTATTTTGAGAAAAATATCCCGGATCAAATACGGCAGGAAATCGTTGCCTATTTAAAAGAACATAATTATGAAATGCGTAATACCAGCAATACGATCGCAGAATATTACCGTACACCGGAACAGGAATACGTCGTTTCCTGCCAGGTCAAAGAAAAACGTTCCACGCTCATCCGCCTGGAATTAACAGTGCCTACGGAAGAACTGGCAAAGGAATTTTGCGGCCACTGGCCCAAAAAAAGCCAGGAAATTTATGCTTACCTGATGGAGACACTGTCCTGACACCGGACGCAAGTGAAAATCCCTATGGTTCGTTCCGGTTTCTCAACCGGGCGATTCGTACTGCCGCAACCTTTTCATATCCCATATCGGTAGGATGATAAAACACCGTTCCGTCGATCTCAGAAGGCAGATATTGCTGCTTCACATAATGGTCCGGATAGTCGTGAGCATACTTATATCCTACTCCGTGCCCCAGCTTACTATGACTGCTGTAATGGGCATCCTGTAAATGGGGCGGAACGGTTGTCTTTTGCTGCTTCACCGATTCCATGGCAGCCAAAATTGCATTGTGGGAGGCATTACTTTTAGGAGCAGTAGCTATATAGTTTACAGCTTCCGCTAAAATAAGCTGTGCTTCCGGCATCCCGATGCGTTCTACGGCCGCAGCTGCAGCCGATGCTACCACCAGCGCCTGAGGATCCGCCATACCCACATCTTCTGCTGCGCAAATCATGATTCTTCTGGAAATAAATTTAATATCTTCTCCGGCATATAACATCTTTGCCAGATAATAAATTGCCGCATCGGGGTCGGACCCCCGCATACTCTTAATAAAGGCAGAGATCGTATCATAATGCTGATCTCCGCTTTTATCGTAGTGAACCACCCGTTTCTGAATGCATTCGGAAGCGGTATCCAGATCAATATGAATCCTTCCATCACTGCCGCGCCCGGTGGTCAGTACACCCAGCTCAATGGCGTTTAAAGCCGCTCTGGCATCACCCCCGGCCATATCTGACAGGAAATCCAATGCCTCCTCAGTTAAATCCACCTGGTAACTGCCCAGTCCCCGTTTTTCATCCGTGACTGCCCGCAGGATAAGTTTTCGTATATCCGCTTTTTCAAGAGACTTCAATTCAAAGATAACGGAGCGGGAAAGTAACGCGCCGTTTACTTCAAAATAAGGATTCTCCGTAGTGGCGCCGATTAACACCAGAGTGCCGTCCTCCACAAAAGGCAGCAGATAATCTTGCTGGCCTTTGTGAAACCGGTGAATCTCATCTACAAAAAGGATCGTTTTCTTTCCATACATGCCCAGCCGGTTTTTCGCTTCCTGCACTACGCCTTCCATATCTTTTTTGCCGGCCGTCGTGGCATTCAGCTGGGTAAAAGCGGCACTGGTCGTATTGGCGATCACTCTGGCAAGAGTGGTCTTTCCCGTTCCCGGCGGTCCATAGAAAATAATGGAACTCAGTTTATCCGCCTTAATTGCTCTGTATAAAAGCCTGTTTTTTCCAATAATATGCTCCTGGCCAACCACCTCTTCCAGAGTCACCGGACGCATCCGGGAAGCCAGCGGCGATTCATTTTCCAACACGGTTTCTTTCATATAGTCAAATAAATCCATTGTATTTGCACCTTCTTTCAGTACTCCACAAGCAATTGATCTACGGTAACAAACTCATATCCTTCAGCCTTCAGCGAATCCACAATCTGCCATACGGCTTCCACAGAGGAAGCATAGCCATCGTGCATCAAAATAATATCCCCCTCTTTGGTCTGGGATAACACCCGTTTCGTGATCTGCCCTGCATCCTGTAATTTCCAGTCCAGAGAATCCACGGTCCAAAGGACAGGAATCATGTCAATTCCCACATCCAGATTTTCATTCCATTCACCAAAAGGCGGACGGATGTAAATCGGATACACGCCGGTCAATTCATAAAGCAGATTATTGGTTTTTGCAACCTCCTCCATGACAATTTCCTTGGAGGAATGACCAAGCTGTATATGATGATACGTATGATTTCCCACCAGATGACCATCTGCCACCAATTGTTGTACACTTGCCTCATATTGCTCTACGTTTTGCCCAATCACAAAAAAAGTGGCCGCCACATCGCGTTCCTTTAATCCCTGGGATAACTCCATGGTATAGGAACTGGGGCCGTCGTCGAAGGTCAGCGCTATCCGCGGCGATTCCTGCAGGGCAGCCGCCGCCTGACTTTCATAGCGTGACTGCTTAGTCCACAAAAGGCAGAGCACCAGCAGCACCAAAATAAGCCCCAGAGGCTCCCATCGCCTTCTTGCCATGCCCGTCTATCCCCGCTATCACATTTTTATCATTATATGACATGGAAGATATCCTTATGATATATGAAAGATACCCGCATGGAAGGGATACTTTTTTCATGAAAAACCATTGCATATAGAATATATTAGAACTTTTATTCAGAATGAAATGAAAAACCCGGGAATCATTCCCGGGTAACTATCATTTCTCTCATTATGCCAGTTTGCTTTTTGCCAGTTCTGCCAATGTTGCAAATCCTTCTGCATCATTGATAGCCATATCAGCCAGAACTTTTCTATTCAGTTCTACACCAGCCAGTTTCAAACCATACATAAACTTGCTGTAAGACAAACCGTTCAGTCTTGCTGCCGCATTGATACGGGCAATCCACAGCTGTCTGAACTGACGCTTTTTCTGCTTTCTTCCTGCATAAGCGCTGGTCAGAGCACGCATAACGGACTGTTTTGCTACACGATATTGTTTTGATCTGGCTCCTCTATAACCTTTTGCCAGTTTCAGGACTCTGTTATGTTTTTTCTTTGCGTTTAATCCGCCTTTAATTCTTGCCATCTCTTACTTCCTCCTTCAAACTCATCTTATAAATACGGTAAGATTTTCTTCATGTTCTTAACATTCGTCTTATCCATGATTGCTGCTTTTCTAAGATTTCTCTTTCTTTTCTGAGTTTTCTTTGTTAAGATATGGCTCTTATAAGCTTTATTTCTTACGATTTTACCTGTTCCTGTAGTTCTGAAACGTTTAGCAGCAGCTCTGCTTGTTTTCATTTTTGGCATTTTATGTTCCTCCTTGACTTGATTGTAATCTCTATTTTAACGTTTTTCAGTTAAAAACATGGTCATGCTTCTGCCTTCTACCTTCGGTGCTTTCTCTACTACAGCCACATCCGAAAGCATCTTGGCAAAGTCATCCAGAATATATTTACTGCTCTGCATATGTGCCATCTCTCTGCCGCGGAAGCGAAGTGTTACCTTTACACGGTCACCCTTGGCAATAAACTTTCTGGCCGCACTCACCTTAGTGTTTAAATCATTGGTGTCAATATTCGGAGAAAGACGAACTTCTTTGATCTCAATCACACGCTGTTTTTTCTTTGCTTCTTTTTCTTTTCTGGCCATCTCATAGCGGTATTTACCATAATCGATAATTTTACATACCGGTGGTTTGGCAGTCGGCGCAATCTTAAC
>CAYRTA010000146.1:0-5406 GCA_964427045.1 uncultured Hoministercoradaptatus sp.
TAAGCGCCAGCCCTTTCTCCCGGTATTGCTCATTGGACCGGTTAATCAATTCTTCCAAAGTGGAACCGCGAAGCCCCCTTGAATTCCAGGTTGCCATACCGTTCCCCTCCTATCCGATCGTTCCGATTTTATTGAGCGGATAATACCGGAAAAATGCTTTCGCCAGCATGTTTTCTTTCGTCACATATGGCATATCCCAGTAACGGGAATCTTTGGAATCATTTCGGTTATCACCCATCATAAAATAACAATCATCCGGAACATAGTAAGGCCCATAATCTCCGATGGGAGTTTCCTTCAGATATGGTTCCTCCAGCGGCGTGTCGGAATCATTGATATAGACCTGTCCGTCTATAATTTCTATCTTGTCTCCCGGCAGCCCGATTACCCGTTTAATATAGAGTTTGGTCTCATCATCCGGATAACGGAATATAGCGATATCGCCCCGCTGTGGTTCGCCCAAAAGGTAGGACACGCGATTTCCAAATACCCGGTCATCCGTCATGATGGTATTTTCCATCGAACCGGAAGGAATGACTGCGTTCAGCAATAGATAACGACGGACAACAAAGACAACACCGATAACAATTAAAAGAAGAATGACATCCTCCTTTATCTCCCGGAGAATACGGTTCTTCCTTGTATTTCTTTCATAACGATCTGTCATATTACTCCTTTATCAAAATTCCTGGTGTAAGCTAGTGTTTTTGCCAAATCCTCCGGAAGCGGGGCCGTAAAGGTGCGGCCCTTCAAAGGATTTGGTATGGTTTCTATATCGGGAAAGACAATCTTCCAGGCGTGTAAAAATTGTCTGTTAAGGCCGCTTCGATTTTGAATCTTTCGATTGTAGGAAGGATCTCCGTATTTGCGGTCTCCGGCTATGGGATACCCCAGACTGGCCAGATGACTGCGGATCTGATGCGTTTTGCCAGTTACAAGTTCAACCTGCAGCAAGGTTTCTTCCCCGTTGTCAGTAAGGGGAAGAAAATGGGTTTCCATATAAGAGGCTCCGGGTACCGGAGCTGAATATACGCAAACCTGATTGCGTTTGGTATCCTTTTTGATCCAGCCTTTTTGGATCTGGGATTTTTTCATAACTCCCTTCACCAAAGCCAGATAATATTTATGCATAGCTCTCGTCTGTAAAAGGGAGGAAAAATCCTGTAAGCCACGCATGGTCTTACCCGCCAGAAGCAGCCCGCTGGTATTTCTGTCTAACCGGTTGCAGACAGCGGGATGAAAGGCCGCTAAATCGTGGGTACTCATCTGCCGGCTGCGAAGCAGATAATCGGTCACATATTCTACCATAGAAATATCTTCTTTTTTTGCTTTCTGAGAAAGTATTCCCGCCGGTTTGCTGAGGATGAGATAATCCTCATCTTCGTAAATCACGTCTATTGTAATCGTTTCCGGTAAAAGTGTCAAATCCGTTTCCTGCCTGTGAAATTTCTCAAGGGTTTCTTTTGCCAGATAGAAAGTAAGACAATCCCCTTCCTTAAGCAGACAGCTGCCATCCGACTTTTTATCGTTGATAAGGATATTCTTTTTTCGCAGCATCTTGTATATAAAACCGGAACCGGCCTGATTGAAATATTTTTTCAGATATTTGTCAAGCCGTTGTCCCGCGTCTTTTCTTTCAATTACTATTTTTTCCATTTTATAGCCCCAGACTATAACGAAATTGCCAATATGGTATGTTTAATCAGTTCCTCTCTGCTCAGATCAGGATAGCGCTGATCCGGTTCAAAGACGATATCTCTGCAAAGTTCTTCTTTATGGGCGGACAAATAATCCAGCCGTTCCAGATAGGGTTTTAATTCGGTCAGTACTTTTACATCCGTTTTGTATCCGTTCTGCTTTAATATTTTACGGACATGCTGCTCAATAAACTGACTGGAGCCCTGAATCCGGGAAGAATATCCGACCACCTTATTGCCGCAGACTGCAAAACAATCTACAAACGTGTTTTTCTCATAAGTAGTTAATAACATTTCATAACTGTGTACCAGGGACCCGGCGTGAGGTTCTATTTTTTCATAAACTTCAGCACTCATGGGCTTTTGCAGCCACATCATAATGGCGCTTACCAGAGAACGGCAGGCAGGCAAACAGCCTACCATGGCAATTACGGTGATAATATTCTTATTGGTTCCCGTAACAATCAGACCTCCGATATAGGCTGCGAAGGGAATGGCAAAAAGTCCCAGGGTTACCAGCGCCCGCCGTTTCTTTTCCCAGCGGATATAACCGTAATCTCCTTTTCTGATTTTCTTCTTTTTCTGTTTAGTGTCCATGTTTTTTCCCTTCTTTCTTTTTGTGCACATGTCGAATGGTTTTCTTTTTGGCAGCAGGCTTGGCCTCCCGCTCCGCATTTTGTGCATGTGACGGACGGATCAGACAGCGGGGCCCAAATCCCACCAAATCCATACGGCCTGCTTTTTTCAACGCTTCCAGCACAAGTTCCCGGTTCTGGGGCATGCGGTATTGGATGAGGGCGCGCTGCATGGCCTTCTCATGGGGATTTTTGGGAACATATACTTTTTCCATAGTCCGCGGATCCAATCCGGTATAATACATACAGGTCGATATGGTAGATGGCGTAGGATAAAAATCCTGCACCTGTTCCGGCATATAACCCAAATCACGAATATACTCTGCTAACTCCACTGCCTCTTTCAGACCACAGCCAGGATGGGAGGACATAAAATAAGGAATGGCATATTGTTCTTTCTGACAGGTTTTGCAGCTTTTTTCATAAGCCTTGAGAAATTTTTCATACACATCATGGCCAGGTTTTCCCATATAATGGAGTACCCGGTTCGATACGTGTTCCGGCGCTACCCGAAGCTGTCCGCTGACATGATACCGGGTTAATTCATCTAAAAATGTGGGGTTGGGATCAGCCAGCAGGTAATCAAAACGTATGCCAGACCGGACAAAAACTTTTTTTACTTTCGGAAGCTTCCGCAATTTGCGAAGAAGTTCCAGGTAATCCTGATGATCGGCTTCCAGATTGGGACAAGGTTTCGGGAACAGACATTGCCGATGCTTACAGGCCCCTTTTGTCAATTGCTTTTTACAGGCTGGTTTTCGGAAATCGGCAGTAGGTCCGCCCACATCATGAATATAGCCTTTGAAGTCTGGTTCTCCGGTCATGACGGCAGCTTCTTTTACTAAGGATTCGTGGCTTCTGGCCTGTATAATTCGTCCCTGATGAAAGGTCAGCGCACAGAAATTACAACTGCCAAAACAGCCCCGGTTACTGGTCAGACTAAAGCGAATTTCTTCAATAGCCGGAATCTTTCCCTGTTTTTCATACATCGGATGGTAGGTACGCATATAAGGCAAATCGTAAATATCATCCATCTCCTGCTCTGATAGAGGCATGGCCGGCGGATTCTGAATCACATATCCCTGTCCGCCATAATCTTCTACCAGGGTTTGGGCCGTAAAGGGATCCGTATTCTGGTATTGTATTCCAAAGCTTTCTGCGTATAGCTTTTTGTCATTCCGAATGGACTCGAAAGAAGGCAGCATAATGGGATCCGGTATCTGCTCCAGAGTTTTACTGCGGTATACAGTGCCCCGGATAAAGGAAAGATCATGGATGTCGATTCCGGATGCCAACGCATCGGCAATCTCCACAATTGAACGTTCGCCCATACCATAGGAAATCAGATCAGCGCCGGCATCCAATAAGATACTCTTTCTCACCTGATCGGACCAATAATCATAATGTCCCAGCCGTCTTAAACTGGCTTCAATTCCGCCGATGATCATAGGCGTATGCTTATAGGTCTTACGAATTAAATTCCCATAGACGATCACGGCACGGTCTGGACGGCAGCCCATGCGGCCGCCCGGAGAATAGGAATCCCGGCTGCGATGTTTTTTCGATACCGTGTAGTGATTGACCATGGAGTCCATGTTGCCAGAGGATACCAAAAAGCCCAGTCTTGGCTCCCCAAAAACCCGGATGCTGCCTGGATCTTTCCAGTCCGGCTGGGCAATGATACCCACAGAATACCCGTGGCTTTCCAATACTCTGCTAATGATAGCAGGACCAAAAGAAGAATGATCCACATAGGCATCGCCAATTACATACACAAAGTCCGGCTGTTCAATGCCCCTTTTCCGGCATTCTTCCATGGTAACCGGCAAAAATTGTTTGCTATCCATGATAACCATACCAATCCTCGCAATATTGATTCAGCATGTCATAATAATCTTCAATATAATAATCCGCCAAACGGCGTTTTTCTTCTCGCTGCCAGGCGCTTTGGGCATCCTCAATGGCACAGGTTCTCATACCAGCCCGCGCTCCGGCCATAAGTCCCATGGGCACATCTTCCAGTACAAGACAGTCGGAAGGCGGTATCTTAAGACTATCTGCCGTCAAAAGATAAATAGCCGGATCTGGTTTTCCCCGCTCCACCTCACAGCAAGTATGTATCGCATCAAAATACTCCCATATTTTTTGAGCCTTCAGCACGTCTTCCACCAGGTCCCTGCGGTTCGATGTGGCAATGCCCATACGGATATCATGTGCTTTCAAATAATCCAGAAACTCCATGGCTCCTGGTTTTAGAGGAACCTGATGCAGATACCGGTCTCTGGCCATCTCAATCCATTCGTTTTTCATCTCTTCCAGGCTATCCGGAATGCCAAATTCCTCCTTAAAATAAACGGCGATCTCAGTAATACTCATCCCTTCGATCGTACTGGAAAGCCGTTTTGGCAATTCATATCCAAACCGGCCTAAATATTTGATGTCAATATCTCTCCATACCCAATTGGAATCAATCAGGGTACCATCAAGATCAAACAACACTGCTTTCGTTTGTTTCAGCATGTATTTACTCCGTTCTTTTCTCTTCTATGATTTCAATCTCTTCGATCGGTTCGTTTTCTGTTTCTTTTATCTTACTTATCGTTGTTTTATCATTTTTGTTTCTTCTACATTTACTTATCGTTGTTTCTGCGTTTTTCTATTTCTTCGATATCGCCAGGTGTCAATTCCCTGTACATTCCCTTTTCTAAATCACCTGGCAAAACCAGTCCGCCCATGGAAAGGCGTTTCAGATATACCACCTTCCTGCCTCTGGCTTCAAACATTCGTTTTACCTGGTGAAACCGCCCTTCCTGGATGGTCAGTTCAATTTCCGACCGCTCACCGGATGTCAGGATTCTCAGCTTCGCCGGAAGCGTCGTTTTTTCATCACCGATATCCACACCTTCCTCAAATGCCTGTTGATCAACCGGCGTCACCGTCCCCTCCACTATCGCATAATACGTTTTATCTACATGCTTCTTTGGTGATAACAGACGGTGTGCCAAAGCCCCGTCGTTAGTTAATAATAGTAAACCTTCCGTATCCTTATCAAGGCGTCCCACCGGAAATAATCC
>CAYRTA010000147.1:0-5392 GCA_964427045.1 uncultured Hoministercoradaptatus sp.
AAACATATAGCTGCTTCTTCTGGTATCTTTTCCAATGACAATCTGAGCCTTATGCTCTCTTCCGTAATACCAGCCCAGAAAACGGCCCACCTTATAGGCATGCTCCACTGTCAAATCCACATTTGCCTCTCCACGAAAACCATCTGTCCCAAAATACTTACCCATAGCTGCCTCCTGAAAATTTTTCTTCCTAATTATATTATTCCATGATGCCAGGATTGTGGAAGTGCAAAGCACGGAGCAATCCGTATGGCATCTTTTGGCCCCAACATCATTTCATTTATCCCGTATTCCACACTCACTCATACAAATTGGCCAGCTTTGCTGCCTGATCGGCCGCAATCAGGCTATCGATGACTTCTTCCAAATCGCCATTCAAAATAGCGCCCAGACGGTGGAGTGTCAGCTTAATCCGATGATCCGTAACCCGTCCCTGAGGGAAGTTATATGTCCGTATCTTTTCTGACCGGTCACCGGTACCCACCTGGCTGCGGCGGGCTTCCGCCTCTGCATCGTGACGTTTTTGCAATTCCATATCGTACAGCCGGGAACGCAGCACTTTCAGTGCCTTATCCCTGTTTTTCAACTGCGATTTTTCATCCTGACAGGAGATGACAATTCCTGTCGGAATATGGGTCAGACGCACTGCGGAGTCCGTCGTATTGACACACTGTCCGCCATTTCCTGATGCACGGAACACATCAAATTTACAATCATTTAAATCCAGTTCAAAATCAATCTCTTCCGCTTCCGGCATAATTGCCACCGTAATGGTAGAAGTATGAATCCGGCCGCCGGACTCTGTCTCCGGCACACGCTGCACCCTGTGTACTCCACTTTCATATTTCAGACGGGAATAGGCGCCTCCGCCATTGATCATAAAAGTAACTTCCTTAAAACCGCCAATTCCGTTTTCATTCAGAGAAAGCATCTCGGTCTTCCAGCATTTCGTCTCCGCATATTTTACATACATCCGGTAGATTTCAGAAGCAAATAACGCTGCCTCATCACCACCGGCTCCGGCACGAATCTCCACAATTACATTCTTCTCGTCATTAGGATCCTTGGGGAGCAGCAAAATCTTAATCTGGCGCTCTAACGCTTCAATCCGCGTTTTCGCGTCCGACAGCTCTTCCTTTAACATCTCCCGCATCTCTTCATCGGACTCCTCTTCCAGCATAGAAAGACTATCTTCTACGGTCTGTTGGCAGTCCTTGTATTCCTTATATGCATCCACGATAGGCTGCAGATCACTCTGCTCCTTCATCAAACGCTGAAAACGAGCCGGGTCATTGGCTACCCCCGGTTCGTTCAACTCACTTAATATTTCTTCCAGACGGATCAGCAGATCCTCCAATTTATCAAACATCTTTACTCCTCCAGATTCTCTCTCCCGATCTCAATCATAACAGGATTCCGGGCGCAAACAATCCTGTCAAGCCCGGCCAGATCTTTTCCTGTCCGTATATTCTCATAACCCGCTTCCCTTAAGATATGACTCACCGCTTCTTTCTGATCATATCCAATCTCCAGGCATAACCATCCGCCTGCATGCAAATACCCACGGGCCTGACGCGCTAATTTCACATAAAAATATAAACCATCCTCTTTGCCATCCAAAGCCAGCCACGGTTCATGGTCCCGTACCTCCGGCATCAAAGTCTCAATCTGTTTCGTGGGAATATAGGGCGGGTTGGAAACGATGATATCAAATGTTTCCGTTACCCTGGAAAATAAATCACTTTGCAAAAAGACTGCCTCCACCTGCAATGCCCCGGCATTCCTTTGGGCTACCTGGAGCGCTTCGCCGGAAATATCCACACCCACTCCCGAAAGCTGCCTGTCCTTATATAAAGCCAACAGACTTAGCAAAATACAGCCGCTTCCGGTACACATATCGAGAATCCGCATACCAGAACGCAGCAGCTTTGCCGTTTCCTCCACCAAAATCTCCGTATCATAGCGAGGTGTCAGCACATGTTCATTTACATAAAAAGGGAAACCCATAAACCAGGCCTGGCCCGTAATCTGCTGCAAGGGGATACGGAGAGCCCGTTTTTCAATCAGACTATCATACCGCTCCTCACAATCCTTATCCACTATTCTATCATTTTCATGTAGAAAATAATAGCTTTTTTCTATTCCAAAAGCAAATTCCAATAAGATCCCCGCATCGTAAGAAGCCTCCAAAACCCCCGCCTTCGAAAGCCGGTCTTTCCCTCTTATGAACGCTTCTTTGTAGGTGCTCATGCGTCTTTCTCCTGTGCCCTAAACGCTTCCGCTTCTTCGCCAAAACATCCGGCCGGATAGCTTTCCGGAAAATTCTCCTGCAAATACGCTCTCCAGTCAAAAACCGCTTCCACGGCCTGGATTGCCACCTCGGCCATCTTCGGTTCCGGTTCTCTGGTCGTCAAATGCTGAAGCGCCAGTCCCGGCTTACTCAAAAGCGCCACCACTGGATTTTCGCTTCTTCCTGCCCACTGGATAATTTCAAAGGAAACGCCGGCTATAACCGGGAGCAGCAGTAAACGCACGATTACCCGCAGCCAGGGCGACTGTACCCGGATAAACAAAAAGAAAATAATACTGACAATCATAACAAATAACAGGAAACTGGTTCCGCAGCGCTTATGCTCTCTGGAACTGACCATAACGTTATCCACGTTCAATTCCAGTCCATGTTCCACGCAGTTAATACATTTATGTTCCGCGCCGTGATACATAAAGACCCGCTGAATATCCTCCATTCTGGAAACCAGCAGCAGATATCCCAGAAAAATCACCATCCGAACACAAGCTTCCGCAATGGCGATCAAGCCCTCCGATTGCGTCACATGCCGCAGGAAGCTGGCCAGAAAATATGGCAGCATAATAAACAGACCAATGGAAAAAATCAGCGAAACAACCACCGTAGAATACATCAGCCAGCGCATACTCTTTTCTTCTTCCTCTTTGGTCTTCTGCTTCTTTGACCGCTTCTCTGTTTCTTTCTCCTTCTTTGGCCACTTCTCTGTTTCTTTCTCCGCTTCTTCCTCATCCTCAATGAAACTGGCCGAATACATGAGACACTGCATACCCACAACCAGCGATTCAAAGAAACTGAGTACGCCACGTAAAATCGGAAGCTTCCATATTTTGTTTCCGTGGGCCCAGTCACAATATGGTTCTACCTTCACTTCTATCTCGCCGTCCGGTTTACGGACAGCCACAGAATACTGGTCCCGGCAGCGCATCATAATGCCTTCCATCACTGCCTGACCACCAATACCAGATGATTTCATCGTTCCTCCTGTCAAACTCCATCTAAGCCATAGAAATATACGGCCTGTTTTGCCGTACAGCAAAACAGGTTGAGATTTCGCAACCTCAACCCGCTCTCATTTCTTTATGTTTTTATGCCTTGATACCGTATCTCTTATTGAACTTATCAATACGTCCACGGGCTGTAGCTGCTTTCTGCTGTCCAGTGTAGAATGGATGACATTTTGAACAGATTTCAACGTGGATATCCTTCTTTGTAGAACCCGTTACAAATGTATTTCCGCAGTTGCAGGTCACTGTTGCCTGATAATAATTCGGATGAATTCCTTCTCTCATCTTTCTCACCTCTTCCAAATGTTCTTATCTATTTTAGCTATTCCTTTGCTTATTATTAAACAGCTTGTAAAGTATAACATATTCCCCGATGAATTGCAAGTTCTTTCCCTTGAAATTCAATGGAATTAACAAAATTATAATACCTTCTGCTTACGAATCGTCTGCACCAGTTCCTGATTGTTGCGGGTCCGGGAAAACATATTCAGAATATTTTCCACGGCTTCGTCCGCCTTCATTCCGTTTAGAGCCTTCCGCATAATATAGACGGCCTCCTGTTCCTCAACGGAAAAAAGCAAATCTTCCCGGCGGGTACCTGATTTTACAATATCAATAGCCGGAAATACACGCTTCTCCTGAAGCTTCCGGTCCAAAACCAGTTCCATATTACCAGTGCCCTTAAATTCTTCGTATACCACATCATCCATCTTACTGCCGGTATCCACCAAGGCCGTAGCCAGAATCGTAAGGCTGCCGCCTTCGCGCATATTTCTGGCCGCACCAAAAAACCGCTTCGGCATATGAAGCGCCGCCGGATCCAGACCGCCGGAAAGTGTTCTTCCGCTGGGGGGAACCGTCAGGTTATAAGCCCGTGCCAGACGGGTGATGCTATCGATGAAAATAGTAACGTCCTTCTTATGTTCCACCAGCCGTTTTGCCCGCTCAATCGTCATCTCTGACACTCTCTTATGATGCTCCGGCAATTCATCGAAGGTGGAATAAATCACCTCCACATTTTTGCCCCGGATTGCTTCCTTAATATCTGTCACTTCTTCCGGTCGTTCATCAATCAAAAGGATAATCAAATGCATTTCCGGGTTATTGCGAAGCAGGGACTGCGCCGCTTCTTTCAGGAGGGTTGTCTTACCGGCTTTTGGCGGTGAAACGATCATACCACGCTGACCCTTACCAATCGGGCTGATCAAATCGGTAATCCGCATAGCCATACTTCCGCCGGGGCGCTCCAGACGCAGCCTCTCATTCGGGAATACAGGCGTCATATCCTCAAAGTTCATTCGTTTCGTATTTTCATTGGGCGCCATTCCATTAATGGACGTCACATATAAAAGTGCGCCAAATTTCTCATTTTGATTCTTCACACGGGTATTTCCACGAAGAATATCACCCGTTTTCAAATTGAAACGGCGAATCTGAGAGGGAGAGACATAGACGTCATTTTCTCCCGGAAGATAATTATCACTCCGGATAAATCCGTATCCGTCCGCCAGCACTTCCAAAATGCCATTGGCCTCGATTCCACTGTCCAGCTGCCCCAATTCTGCTTTCTTTTCCTCTAATTTCTTCTCCTGGTCTTTGGCATCTTCCTGCAGCATTCTCTCTACAAGTTCATCTTTACGTAATGCAGATATACCTCTCAACCCTCTGGCTTTCGCCACCTCTCTCAATTCAGACAGAGCCAGCGACTCATATTTCTCTCTCATACACTTTTCCTTTCATTGAAACTATCGGATGAATAAATGATATGGTGGTATAGATACGCAATAGAAAAATGCGGCTAATGGGACTCGAACCCATACGGTCTCCCACTGGCACCTAAAACCAGCGCGTCTGCCAATTCCGCCATAACCGCAGGTATCTTTACAGGAGTTGCATATTCCACATAGAAAATAAAAATGCTCCGCATAAATTTCACCAGACATCGATTATCTGATGTGCAAAGCGGAGCTGCTTCTCATCTCTGAGAAAAACTGGTAGTACAGACGGATACTTCCGCTCTGTCCCAAATGAGACATCGGGGATTCGAACCCCGGACAACTTGATTAAAAGTCAAGTGCTC
>CAYRTA010000148.1:0-5355 GCA_964427045.1 uncultured Hoministercoradaptatus sp.
TGAAACATTAGAAACATATACCAACAGATTGAAACAGTTAGAAGATATTACTAATTCCTTTAAGGGTGTAGACAAGTCCTTTGCTATCCAGGCAGGACGAGAGGTTCGTATTATGGTACTACCGGATCATGTGAATGATTCCGATATGGTATTACTTGCAAGAGATATTTCCAAACAGATTGAAGCTGAGTTGGAATATCCTGGACAGATTAAAGTCAATGTAATCCGGGAGAGCAGAGTTATTGACTACGCCAAGTAGTCAACCGTCTCCTCAAAAGTTCAACAATACAGCGGAGGCCCAACAGTCTCCGCTATTTTTCTTTAGAAGATTTCATAGGAGAGATAATTTTATGAAGCAAAAAATGGTTACGCGTACCTGGGAACTGAAAAGTTCCATTCCTTTTTCGGGGGAGGTCCGCTTTGCATTCCTGACAGATCTGCATAATCCAGATCTGGAAACGGAGTGCGCAATCATAGAGCAGTTACGTGCATTTACACCAGATTTTGTGCTGGTCGGCGGAGATGTCCTGATAGGAAAGGTGGGAGTTTCTTCAAGGGCTGCCGTACATTTTATGAAAGAACTATCGCAAAACTGGCAGGTATGGTATGCATATGGAAACCACGAATCCCGCATGATGGCGCAGCCGGTGCTTTTTGACTCTATGGGACAGAAATACCGGAAGGCGCTGGCGGATACCGGTATCCATTGGCTGGTCGATGAAGAGGCCTTTTTTGAAATTCGGGGATTGCCGGTGCGGCTATATGGCCTGGAACCAGAAAGGCGGTATTATCAGAAAGGCAGGCGCCAGCAGGGGATGGAAGCCCTGTTGACGAAGCGGTTTGGCCGGCCGGATGCCCAGGCCTACACCATATTATTATCTCATACACCCCGTTACGGAGATGAATATTTGAACTGGGGCGCCGATTTGACCTTATGCGGCCACTATCATGGCGGAGTTATGGCGATTGGCAGCCATCGCGGCGTGATTACACCGGATTTTCGGCTGTTTGCTCCGGATTGCCGGGGAATGAGAAGCCGGGACCGTTCCTATTTAATTGTCAGTGCCGGGCTTGGTGAACACACAATACCACTTCGGATACACAATCCAAGGGAATTGATCTTATTGCGTGTGAAGGGAGAACAGTAGCATATGGGAATTCCTGTTAAATTACAGGTGTTTGAAGGTCCGTTGGATTTACTGCTGCACCTGATAGATAAAAATAAAATAGATATTTACGATATTCCGATTGTGGAAATTACGGAACAGTATATGGAATATATCCGCAAGATGCAGGAAGAAGATCTCAATGTTATGAGTGAATTTATGGTTATGGCGGCTACACTTCTCGATATCAAGTGCCGCATGCTTCTTCCCCGTGAAGTGAATGAAGAAGGGGAGGAAGAAGATCCGCGTGAGGAATTGGTCCGCCAGTTGCTGGAATATAAGATGTACAAGTATATGTCTTATGAATTGCGGGACCGTATGGAAGAGGCTGCACGCTGTGTATATAAGCCCAATACCATGCCGAAAGAAGTACTGGAATATGTACCTCCGGTGGATATGAAAGAATTGGTGGGCGATCTGAATCTAAAGAAGTTAGAGGAAATTTTTCAATCCGTATTAAAACGGCAGGCAGATAAGGTGGATCCTATTCGCAGCCGTTTTGGAGAAATTGAGAAGGAAGAAGTTAGCCTGGAGGATAAGACGGATGAATTGTATGCGTATGCAATGACGCACAAACAATTCTCTTTTCGTTCCCTTTTAGAAAAGAAATCCAGTAAGATACAGGTTATTGTCACCTTCCTTGCAGTATTGGAACTGATGAAAACAGGAACCATAACCATCAGGCAGGATCATCTGTTTGATGATATTGAGATCCTGTCTGTTAAATATAAGGAGCAGGAACATGGAACAGATGGAAGCGGCTATTGAGGCCATTTTATTTTCTGCCGGCGAGGCAGTGGAGACAGAACGGATTGCCAAGGCCATCGGTCATGATAAAGAGACCACGCGGAAGTTAGTCAGACAGCTTATGTTAAAGTATCAGGGGGCCGACCGGGGAATCAAGATCATTGAGCTGGATGATTCCTTTCAGATGTGTACGAAGCAGGAATATTACGACTATCTGGTGGCAATTGCCTTGCAGCCTAAGAAGGCGGTGCTTACGGACGTGATGTTGGAAACTTTATCCATCATTGCCTACAAACAGCCGGTAACACGTATGGAAATTGAGAAAATTCGCGGTGTCAAGTGCGACCACGCGGTGAATAAATTATTGGAGTATCATTTGATTCAGGAGCTGGGCCGTCTGGATGCGCCGGGCCGTCCCATTGTTTTTGGTACAACCGAGGAATTTTTGCGGTATTTCGGCGTGCAATCCACCGAAGATTTGCCGGAAATCAATCCTGTGAAATTGGAAGATTTTAAGACGGAAGCAGAAGAAGAGATTCAGCTGAAGCTGAATATATAGGAAGATTTTCCAGCATAAAGCTGGTACAACCTACATATAGTGTTGGTAGAAATTCTATATGGAGGTAGTGTATGCGAAAACTGCGTCGGGGCATCTGGTTATTATGGTTTGCATTGCTCTGTCTGATGCTTGCGCCGGTTTACAGTCATGCCGGGGAGGAAACCGTTTCCGAATTATACGCGCGGGCAGCCTGCCTGATGGATGGGGATTCCGGACGGGTATTATATGAGAAGGAAGGGGAATTGGCCCTTCCTATGGCGAGTACGACCAAGATTATGACTTGTATACTTGCGTTGGAAGAAGGACAGATGACAGACGTGGTTACCGTGTCTGCCAATGCGGCCGCGCAGCCTAAGGTGCATATGGGCGCCGCGGCAGGAGAACAATTTCTGCTGGAAGATTTGTTGTTTGCGTTAATGCTGAATTCCGACAACGATGCGGCGGTGATGATCGCAGAGCATTTGTCCGGCAGCGTGGAAGCATTTGCGGAGAAAATGAATCTGAAAGCCAGAGAGATCGGTTGTCAGGATACGTATTTTATTACGTCGAACGGGCTGGATGCGGAGGATGAGCATGGAATACATCATACCACAGCGGAGGATTTGGCCCGTATTTTGAGATACTGTATTATGGAATCGCCCCAGAAGGAGCGTTTTTTGGAGATTACCCAAATGTCAGCGTATACCTTCTGGAATCAGGACCAAACTAAGGTTTATCAGTGTACCAACCATAATGCTTTTTTGGATATGATGGATGGGGCACTGACCGGAAAAACCGGATTTACGGCCAATGCGGGGTACTGTTATGTGGGAGCTCTGACTTCCGAGGGGAGAACGTTTATCGTGGCGCTGCTGGCCTGCGGCTGGCCCAATAACAAAGGCTATAAGTGGGCAGATACCAGGACGCTTATGCAATATGGCATCGATCATTATACTTACCGGGACGTTTTTGCCCATGGCCTGTTAAGCGAAGTGGAAGTAGAAGACGGTCAGTATGAAGGGCTGCGGCCAGGTCAGACGGCCTATGTGGATCTGGAATATGGCGTACCGGAGGAAAACATGTCCTATCCTATGCTGCTTCGGGAAGATGAGGAGGTTTACACAGTCCTGCAAATCCCTGACCGCTTATGTGCGCCGGTGACAGCAGGAGAGCAGGTGGGCAAAGTACAATATTATCTGGGAGATACGCTGCTTCGGGAACTCCCGGTGTTTACGGCCAGGGATGTGGCTGTCCGGGATTACGGATGGTGCCTGGAACAGATCGGAGAGGAGTACAGAATGTAGGTTTTCCTTGTGTTTTCCATAGATTCGTTATATACTGGTATAGAGAATCGCGCAAAGAAGGAAAACTGATATTGAATAGGAGGAAATACAATGTTTTGCGAGAAATGTGGCAGCCAGCTTCAGGATGATGAGAAGTTCTGTCCCTATTGTGGAACACCGGTAGAGCCGGATGAGTATTATGGGCAGGAAGAAACCCAGGCCGGTACATATGAGCAGGAATATCAGCAGCAGAATGATCAGGGCCAAAATATATATGAGCAGGATTATCCGGAACAGGATGGATATTCGGAATATGGGCAGGGCGGTTATGAAGATCATTCCACTTCCCAATATGAGTATCAGCAGGACTATGACAGTACCGATGGCATGGGCTATGGATATCCCGGTGGTTACCAGGATGATTATCAGGATCCCGGTTATTATGAGGAAGAGCCTGAAGTTGAGACAAGAAAACCGGTAGGTATCAAAAAGAAAAAGAACGCGAAGCAGGATCGTGATCTGGAAGAAGAGTGGGCAAAGGAAGAAAAGAAGGATAAGATCACATTCGTTATTCTGGGTGTGGTAATTGTGGCTTTGATCGTGGTGATCTTCTTTGTTGTCCGTTCTCTGATCAGCAATGACAGCGACAAGGATACAGTGGATGACAATCAGCAGATTCAGACAGATGTTACGGTGGCTCCGGATACGCCGGAACCCACGAATACGCCGACGCCGACAGAAGAGACGCCGACACCTACGGAGGAAGCTGAAACGCCTACACCGACAGCCGAAGCGACGCCTACCATCAAGGTGACACCTCAGGCGGTGACGCCGGCGCCAACGGTGACTCCGTCGGCAGGACAATCAGCGACTGCAAGCGATGATTATATTATAGCAGATAGTTCAACCCGTTATCTTTCAGAATCGGATTTGAGTTCCCTGACAGAATGGGAAATTCGAATCGCGAGAAATGAGATTTTCGCACGGCATGGAAGAAAGTTCACCACGCAGGAACTGCAGGATTATTTCGATGGTAAAGACTGGTATAAGGGAACCGTGGCCGCTGATAAGTTTGATACGGATGTGCTGAATGCGATTGAAAAAGCCAATCTGCAGCTGATTGTAGAATACGAAAAGAAACATAATTTAAATCAGTAAGCGATAAGCGGTACACAATAAGGGGGATGTTGGCTGACAACATCCCCTGTTTTTTTCAGGATTAGTATTGAAAAATAAGTGGAAAAATAGTAGAATTAAAATCGGATGAAATTTGTTTTCAGACAAATTTTTATAGAAAAAATGGAGGGCTGAAGTATGAGCAATACAGCACAAAGCGCAGCAAGTACAAGAATTGCTTCTTTACTTGATGCAAACAGTTTTGTTGAAATCGGCGGACAGATTACTGCCAGAAATACAGATTTCAACTTATCTGCAAAAGAGACACCCGCAGATGGCGTCATTACCGGATATGGTGTCATTGACGGAAACCTGGTATATGTATACAGCCAGGATGCATCCGTACTGAATGGTTCTATTGGTGAGATGCATGCAAAGAAAATTGCAAGACTTTATGATTTTGCATTGAAGATGGGGGCACCGGTAATCGGTCTTGTTGACTGTG
>CAYRTA010000149.1:0-5165 GCA_964427045.1 uncultured Hoministercoradaptatus sp.
TGTATATTGGCAGGATTTGCGGCCGGAGTCATGACGGCGGCCTCCGTCTGGAGTTTGTTGGTACCGGCCATTGAGCAGGTCAGGCCGATGGGCCGGTTGGCTTTTATACCGGCGGTCGTCGGATTCTGGCTGGGTATTCTGTTTTTGTATTTGCTGGACCGTACGATTCCCTGTCCGGATCAAAAAAGTGTACTGACCAAATGTTCCAAAAAAACATTGTCACAAAATGGTATGTTAATGTTGGCTGTGACGATTCATAATGTTCCCGAAGGGATGGCTGTTGGCGTTATATTTGCCGGATGGTTGTCCGGGAAAGGAAGTATCTTACTGACAGAAGCAATGGCCCTGTCCATTGGGATTGCGATTCAGAATATTCCCGAAGGAGCCATTATTTCCATGCCCCTTCGGGCCGAATCCATGAGTAAAGGAAAATCCTTTCTCTGCGGTATGTTATCCGGCGCCGTGGAACCGGCGGCGGCGTTTCTTACGATTCTGGCGTCTTCCCTGATTCTCCGTATGCTTCCCTATTTATTAAGTTTTGCCGCGGGGGCTATGGTGTATGTGGTGGTGGAAGAGCTAATACCGGAAATGGCGGACGGAGGAACATCCCGCGGCGGAATTCTGGTTTTTACCATTGGCTTTACGCTTATGCTGGCATTGGATGTGGCGCTTGGCTGAGAATGATGGTATAATGAACAAAGAAACAAGGAAGAAAAATGGATGGAAAAAAGTAATGGCTAGTATTAATGATGTTGCAAAAAGAGCGAAAGTTGCAAAAAGCACGGTTTCGCTGGTGTTAAATAACAGTGGATATGTGTCCGAAAAAACCAGGGCAAAGGTGGAACAGGCGATCAGAGAACTGGATTATCACCCCAGCCAGCTGGCTCAGAACTTATCGAAGATGCGTACCAATCTGGTGGGAGTCGTCATACCGGATGTCTCCCATCCTTTTTATGGCACTTTTTTAAAGTATGCGGAAGAAGCATTATATCAGCGTGGCTATAAGACCATGGTATGTGAAACGGTGGAACGGGAGAATATGGAGGAAGAATTTCTTTCCATGTTAAAACGCCAGACAATGGACGGTATTATTATGGGGGCCCATTCCCTTATGCAGGAGGCCTATGAGAAACAGGACAAACCGGTGGTTGCGTTTGACCGGTATCTGGGAGAACAGATTCCTGTGGTGCGGGCGGACCATGAGGCCGGAGGAAGGATGGCGGCAAAAAAAATGCTGGAAAAAGGCTGCCGTCATATTGTACAGATCAGCGGCGCCAGAATTGTAAATACACCGGCGCATCAGTATCACGTTTCCTTTGCGGAGGAATTAAAAAAGCACGGTGTGGCGGCGGAGGACATTGCCATGCCGCATAACGCGTTTTCCGAGACGGATTTTCACAATGCGGCCAAGGAACTTTTCCGGCGGTACCCCCAGGTGGATGGCATCTTCGGAGCGGATATGGCCATTGAGGCATGTCTGCGGGAGGCACGGCTGCAGGGACGAAAAGTGCCGGATGATTTGCATCTGCTGGCTTATGACGGTACGTACGTGACCCGGCTTGGCGCTTACCAGGTGGATGCCATTGTGCAGCCTATCCGGGAATTGGCTTTCCGGTGCGTGGAATATATGGATGATTTGATTCAGGGGAACGACCTTCGCAGCAGAAATGAGGTGTTTCCTGTGTCCTATCAGGCGGGGGAAACCTTGTGATTAGGCAAAATATACAAAAACTCGGAGGTAAAATTGGCTAATATATAGAAACGAGAAAAGTATATTGACTTAGAGAAAAAATGTGTTAACATATAATTATAAAACCGGTTCGATAAAAGAAATCGAGCCGTAGTTTTTAACAAAATATCGAACCGGTTCGATAGAATTCGGAAAGGAGGAAGTGATGGGAAACATTTATACGGATGAATATGAATGTTTGGAGTTGTTTGCAAAGTCGCGGGAAGGGAAAAACGGACAGATTATTGTCACCGGCCCTGACGGCGAGAACGCAAACTATGAGGCGGGAATCTGGCAGTATCGTCTGCTCAGGATTCCTCTGAAACGGGATTCTCTCTATGATGTATTGCCGAAGGATTGCGACGTCAGTATCTGTTATCTGTCAGAGACAGAGGGAATCCTGGATAAGGGCGTACAGTTTCTGGAATGGGTGAAGGGTGTCTGGAAAAAGACAGAGGATTTAAAGTCCTGGTATCAGACCCCCGGCCGGGAACAGTATCATTTTGGCCCCTACAAAAACTGGCTGAATGATCCAAACGGTCTGTGCTGGTATCGTGGGTATTACCACATGTATTATCAGGCGAATCCTCACGGACAGGAATGGTCGCATATGTACTGGGGCCATGCGGCCAGTAAAGATCTGATCCATTGGGTTCACCTTCCCTATGTACTGGAACCTCAGGAGGAAATCCTGAACGCGAAGGATCAAAAGGGAGGAGCCTTCTCAGGAAGCGCGGTAGTATTGGATGACCGGATTCGGTTTTATCTGACCCGTCATTTGGGTCCCCAGGAGGACAGCGAGGAGGAGACGGTGCAGTATCAGACCATGACAGAGTCGGCCGACAGCATTCACTTTGATAAGGAAGTACGCATTATCGAGAAGCCTGATGAAACTTTCTCCTTTAATTTCCGGGATCCCAAAGTGATCTGGCATGAGGGCCGCTGGGAAATGGTAATCGGAACACGGGTTCATAATACGCCTTCCATTGTACGGTATCAGTCAAACGATGGAAAAGAATGGCAGTATGCGGGCATTCTTCTGGAGGAAAAGACAGAAGGGGTCTATACGATTGAGTGTCCGGATTTTTTCTGGCTGGACGGAAGCATGGTAGCTGTAGGCGCCTGGATGTTTTATTCCGATGAGCAGAGGCGATTCCAGCCAACCTTCTATTACATTGGAACGTATGAAGAAGGAAAATTCACATTGGAACATAAAGGGTTGTATGATTTTGCAGGTAATTTCTATGCGGTACAGTCTTTTGAGCATGAAGGCCGCAGAATCGCCATCGGCTGGGTATCGGACTTCTACAATGAACACCTGCCGGAGGAAAACGGGGCATACGGAAGCATGGCAATTCCCAGAGAATTGCAGGTAAAGGACGGAAAATTATACCGGCGTCCCATAAAGGAAATCTATTCCCTGCTGGGCCAGTGTTACTGTAACCTGGAAAAACAGAATGTTTCGGTGAGACACTTAAACCGGAATTCCTACTATGCGAAGATGGAATTTTCAGGAGAGACGGATTTTGAGATTCTTCTGGGAAAGAAGGAGGCAGAGGAAATCCGGCTGGTACGAAAGGGGCAGGATTTATATCTTGCGGCCAAAGGCGTCCGGTCTCATTTTGTGACATGCGTTACCCGGATAGAAGCATTGAAAAAGCTGGAAGTCTTCGTGGATCACCGATTGATAGAGGTCTTTGTCAATGACGGAGAGGAAGCGGGAACCAAATTATTTTATCAGGAAGAAGACGGAATTTTTGAAGCACAATTTGAAACAGAAGAACAGGCAGAGAAAATTGAAATATATGAAATGAAAGGAATATGGGGATAAGAGATGAAAACGACAAAGAGTTTGAAGTTGAGTGAGCGAGTGTCATATGCCTGCGGCGATGCGGCCAGCAATGTAGTATGGGCCGCGATGGGTGCTTTTGTCATGATGTATTATACCGATGTGGCGCATATTAATGCGGGTATTATCGGTGTGATCATGCTGATTTCCAGATTTTTGGACGGCGCTTCCGACCTGATTATGGGACTGGTGGTTGACCGTACCAAATCCAAATACGGAAAAGCGAGACCGTGGCTTTTGCGTATTGCCATTCCGTTTGCCATCGCTACAACGTTGATGTTTTCCGTACCGGATTTTGAAGACAAAATCAAAGTGATTTATATCTTTGTAACATATAATCTGGTTATGACGATGTATACGATGATTAACCTGCCGTATGGCTCTCTCAGTACATTGATGACGGATGATTCTTATGAGAGAAGCGTTCTTAACATTTTCAGACAGATTTTCGCACAGATTACCAGCTTGATTATTACATCCGCAACACTGCCTTTGATCGATGTATTTGGCGGCGGACAGACAGCATGGACCATTACATATGGAATTTTCTCCGCTGCGGCAGCCGTTCTGTTTTTGATCTGCTTTGCAGGTACAAAGGAGACCGTCGGCGTAGCGGCAAAAGAAAGAGAGACTGTTCCTGCAAAGAAAGCGCTGCTGGCGCTGGTGAAAAATAAATGCTGGATTATTTCCATGCTGCTTGGAACCGGAACCTGCCTGTTTTATATGGCAATTTCCACGATTAACAGTTATTTCTGCGTACAGGTACTGCACAATAAAAATATGGTCGGAACACTCAACGCCGCTTACATTGCGCCGATGATTATCTTCTTCTTTTTGATGGCTCCGATCGTTAAGAAAATTGGTAAAAAGAAAACAAATCTGCTTGGCTGGGCAGTGATTCTGGTCAGCTATATACCGGTAATTTTTGCTATGACCTCTATTCCGCTGTTAATTGTAAGTTCTGTGATCAGAGGTATCGGATACGCTTGCGTTATGGGCGTACAGTTTGCTATCATTGGTGACAGTGTAGAGTATGGCGAGTGGAAAACCGGCGTTCGTTCCGAGGGTCTGGTATTCAGTGCTCAGAGTTTTGGCTGTAAAGTAGGTATGGGTCTTGGAAACGTATTGATCGGCGCTTTGCTGGCATGGGGCAAATACGATGGTACCCTGGATGTACAGCCGGCTTCCGCTCTTACCGTTATTAAGGCTCTGTATATCGGAATGCCGATTATCGTTGCCATTTTGCAAATGCTTTTGATGATTCCCTATACCATTGAGAAGGAATACGATCAGATGAACCGTGAGCTGGCCGCAAGAAAAAAAGAAAAATAAATCAGTCATACGCCGGGTGATCATACAGGCGGGAAAGAGAGGCAAGAGTAATGAAAAATATTTTATGCTATGGAGATTCCAATACCTTCGGTTACGATACGGTAAACGACAGCCGGTTTCCCTGGGGCGTACGCTGGACCAGTGTGCTCCAGCAGCTATTGGGAGGGGAGTACCGGGTGATTGAGGAAGGAATGGGCGGAAGAACCACTGTATGGGAAGACCCCATAGAGAATCTGCAAAGCGGCAAAACTTACC
>CAYRTA010000150.1:0-5119 GCA_964427045.1 uncultured Hoministercoradaptatus sp.
ATATTGAGGTGGATATGTCCGCCCAGCATCTGTACTATTATGTAGATGGAGAGCTTGCATTAGATTCTCCCGTTGTTACGGGAACCATGATAAGATCCCGCTATACGCCCGAAGGTATCTTCTTCCTTACTTTTAAAGAAAGAAACAGGACCCTTCGGGGTGCAATTGGTGCAGATGGACTACCAAGCTATGAATCTTTTGTCAACTATTGGATGCCCTTTAACGGGGGTATCGGTTTACATGATGCTACCTGGAGAGGCAGCTTTGGCGGTACTATCTATAAGTACAGCGGTTCTCATGGCTGTGTGAATCTGCCGCTTTCCAAAGCAAAAGAAATTTATGGCATGATTGATAAGAATACACCGATTGTCTGCGTATATCCGGATGGTTATTCCTTGCATGGCTGATTTATGATGGTTATTCCTTGCATGGCTGATTTATGATGGCTATTTCTTGCATGGCCGATTTATAATGGCTATGCTTTACATGGCTGATTTATAAATAATGGGTTACCAAATCCCAGGGGCTTTCAATACGGTCATCCGGGGTATCTACCTGGCCAAATCCGTAAGCGGCGAAGATGAAGGGAATCTGATTCTCTTTTGTAGCAATGTAATCCCCCTGGGTGTCGCCTACATAGACCGGACTTTGTAAGTGATAGTCACGGATAATCTGCGCAATATTGGCTGCCTTAGCATGACCGGTATCGCCGGGACAAAGGTGGCCTTCAAAGTATGAGCTGAATCCTGTTGCTTTTAAGAAAACTTCGATGTATCCGGCCTGACAATTGCTGACGATAAAGAGACGATATTTTTGCGAGAGCGCCTTTAATGCTTCTTCCAGCCGGGGATATAAGGGGGCAGGATGTGCAAGGAGTGTCCGGTGTTCCTCGTCGCAGCAGAGATTGATCAGCCGCATCCGTTCTTCTTTTGGGAAACCCTCAAATACAATATCAGCAATGTCGGACAGAGTTCGGCCAAAAAGATTTTTGAGGATTTCGGGAGTGATAATTTTATTAAGTCCCGTTGCCTGATGGATGGCCTTGGTCCATGCGATGGCACAGGCATCGGTGGCGTCCCATAATGTTCCGTCTACGTCAAAGATAATACTATCCATAAATAACCTCCTATTAGTTGATAGAAATCGACTCTATTGTATAGGCTGGGATAGAAAATTGCAAGATTAGAAAATCACAGAATGGTAAAAGAACAGTGAAATTATAATAAAAGCGAAAAGTAATCAAAAAATAGTATTAAATAAGCTTGCAAAATGTCATGAAATGAATTTAAGAAATAAAAGGTGTAAATAATCATGGAGAGAATTGTGAAGCCTTTGCTTGAATGGTACCGGCAGAATCACCGGATACTTCCCTGGAGAGAATCGAAAAATCCATATTATATATGGATATCAGAGATTATGCTGCAGCAGACCAGGGTAGAAGCAGTGAAACCGTATTTTAATCGGTTTATTACAGCCCTCCCCGATGTGGAAGCGGTAGCCGCCTGTCCGGAAGACCAGCTTTTGAAATTATGGGAGGGCCTGGGTTATTACAACCGGGTCCGAAACATTCAAAAGGCCGCCAAACAGATCGCAGAGAATTATGGAGGAGTGCTTCCTGCAGATGAGCAAAAGCTGCTGAATCTTCCTGGGATTGGAAGTTATACGGCAGGAGCCATTGCATCAATAGCATATGAATTACCGGTTCCGGCGGTGGATGGTAATGTACTGCGCGTCTATGCCAGAATTATGGAGTGCTATGACGATATTTTAAAGCAATCGGTTAAACGGCGGGTGGAAGACGAGTTTCGCCGAATCATGCCGCCGGGAGAGTCAGGAACCTTCAATCAGGCATTGATGGAGTTAGGGGCCACCGTTTGCGTACCCAATGGCATTGCAAAATGCGAATGTTGTCCTGTAAAACATCTGTGCAAGGCCAGGGCAAATGAAACGGTAATGGAACTTCCGGTTCGGAAGAAACCTGCGGCAAGAAGGCGGGAAGAGAAGACGGTGCTGGTTATTCTGGATGGAGAGCGGGTGGCCGTCCGCAAGCGTCCGTCGAAAGGATTACTGGCAGGCCTCTATGAACTTCCCAACCTGGAGGGCCACAAAAGTGAAACAGAGGTTTTGGAATATCTGAAAACATATGAGTTATTACCCCTTAAAATTCAGCCGGCACCCCCGGCGAAGCATATATTCTCTCATGTTGAATGGCATATGATTGGTTATATTATCAGAATTGGCCAGTTGGAGCGTGAGCAGGAGAGAGATTTGGTTTTTGCAAAAGTGGCGAAGGTAGAGGAAAAATATCCCATACCGGCCGCATTTGCGGCATATTCATCCTGCATTGAAATGAAATTAGGGCAGGAAAAATTTGAGCAGCAGTTTAAGTAGTAGGAGGAAAAGAAATTGAAAATTTTGTCCATAGCGGTACCCTGTTATAATTCCCAGGAGTATATGAGAAAATGTGTGGATTCTCTGCTGGTTGGCGGAGATGAAGTGGAAATCTTGATTGTGGATGATGGATCAAAAGATGACACGCTGAAAATAGCCCAGGAATACGAAGCAGCATATCCTGGCATTGTCCGGGCTATTCATCAGGAAAATAAAGGCCATGGAGGTGCTGTTAATACAGGATTGGCTCATGCCCAGGGCCTTTATTATAAAGTGGTGGACAGCGACGATTGGCTGGATGAAGAATCTTATTTGAAAGTTTTAGATGTGCTGAAAACCTGTGTGGCGGGTCCCCAGACGCTGGATATGATGATTTGTAATTATGTATATGAGAAAGCCGGGGCCAGAAGAAAGGCAGTTATGCGGTACCGCCATTCCCTTCCCCAGGATCGTATCTTTGGGTGGGACGAGGTAAAACCGCTGGGAAACAGCCATTATATTTTGATGCATTCCCTGATTTACCGAACCCAGCTTTTGCGAGAATGTGGACTTTGCTTGCCGGAACACACTTTCTATGTGGACAATCTGGTAGCTTTTATCCCGCTTCCCATGGTAAAGAGTATGTACTATTTAAATGTTAATCTTTACCGGTATTACATTGGGCGGGAAGATCAATCGGTCAGCGAATCCATTATGATTGGCCGTATTGATCAGCAGATTAAGGTCAACAAACTTATGATTGACCATCTGGCACAGCAGAAAAGTCTGGGTAAAAATCAAAAAAATTATATGATCCACATGCTGCAGATCATTACGACAGTATCGACTATCTTATTGATTAAGTCAGGTACCGATGAGAATTTTGAAAAGAAGAAGGAATTGTGGAGATATATGCAAACTACGGACGCAGGACTTTATCTTCAGATTCGTCTGAGCCTTCTGGGGCGCCTGTGCAATCTGCCGGGCAAGAGTGGCCGGAAGGTGTCTGTTACCGGCTATAAAATCGTGCAAAAGATTTTCGGATTTAATTAAGGCCAATAAATAAGGTGTTTTCGTCATAGGCTTTTTCTTTACAGGCTATTTGAAATAGTGCTAATATAACAATGAAATGAACTGATATAATGGTTGGAGGAAAAGAAAATGAACAGAAAAATAGAAAATGAGTTTTTATTGGTAGAAATCAGTACAGTGGGCGCCGAGGTGACTCGCATTTATGACAAAGAAAAACAGACGGAAGTGCTCTGGGAGGCCGATGGGGCATTTTGGAAACGCCATTCTCCTATTTTGTTTCCCAATGTGGGAAAAACATATGGAAATATTATTCGGATTGGCGGTACCGTTTATCCCACAAGCCAGCATGGATTTGCCAGGGACACAGAGTTTTCCTGCGTGGAAGCTTCTGAAGAAAGAATCTCGTTTTTGCTTACCGCTTCGGAGAAAACAAAGGTCGTATATCCCTATGAATTTGAATTATATATTACATACACCATAGAGGGGAAAGAACTGCATGTTGAATGGCAGGTAAAAAATAATTCTGATAAGACGATGTATTTTACAATCGGCGGACATCCTGCATTCCGGTTTGCGGGACCGAATGAGAAGAAAGAGGACTATTTGCTGAAATTTCCTGGCAAAGAATCGCTGACCTACATTCTGCTTGACCCATCGACAGGAACGGGAGTGGCGGATCAGGAACATACGTTAGCACTAAGTAATGAATATTGTCCGGTGACAGAAGAAATGTTTGCGAAGGATGCGCTGGTATTTGATCGTGGGCAGATCGAGGAAGTGTGGCTTTGCAAAAAAGACAGAACCCCTTATGTGGGAATGCGCTGCCAGGGATTTCCCAATTATGGAATCTGGTCGGTAAAGGATGCGCCATTTGTTTGTCTGGAGCCATGGGCCGGAAGATGTGACAACCTGGGATTTGCGGGAGATATCTCGGAAAAACCGGGAATTAACCGTCTGCCTGACGGCGAGACTTTCATAAAGGGATATACAATCATCATTGCATAAAAATTTAGCCAAACTGACTGATTGTGAAGAAAAAGGAGAAGCTGATCTTACATAGCTTCTCCTTTAGAAAGTTCATAATTTCATAACTGATCATTTCATAGTTAATATTTGATACATCTTAAAAATGCTTTCTTGAAATGCTGCGCCGTCTTTTAGGCTTTATGTTTTTGGACTTTACATGCTTTGCCGCAAGGAGACTTGCCTGACTGTGGTATATGAACACATAAGCAGCCATTGCAAAGGTAATACCCAGAGCTACATCGTTTACGGAATGCTGTTTTAAGAACATTGTGGACAGGATAATCGAAACCGTAAGGATAAATGCCCCCCCACGAATGAGTTTATGTTTCCGTAATTTCTGGCAGTCATTAATGGCCAGAAACGCAGCCAGAGAATTGTAAACATGTATGCTGGGAAGCACATTGGTCGGCGTATCAGTCTGATAGAGATGCCGTACCATATCTGTAAACATATTCTCTCTCGGAAAGTTTACCGGACGGATGGCCAATCCATTAGGATATATGTAAGATACAATTAAAAACAGGGTCATGCCAAAGCCCAGATTCAATATCAGCGACCAGTATTCCTCGGAACTCTCATTGCCATATACAAAAAAGAGTACGGTTATAGCTATGTATGGAAACCAGACCAGATACGGAATAATGAAATACTCGCAAAATGGAATGCGGCTGTCCAAACTGGAATTAATCAC
>CAYRTA010000151.1:0-5102 GCA_964427045.1 uncultured Hoministercoradaptatus sp.
CTGGTAATATATGGAAAAGGCCCGTACATGGTGTATGCCTGCCTTTCGGCAAACGTGCTTTGTATATTTTTCTGTGTAAGGGGTATACTCCGAATAAGGAGTGTGAGTTGTATGTCTGAAAAGAAAAAAATTGATCTGGCCACTTTAACAGTAGAAGAAAAACTAAAATATGAAGTAGCAGAAGAACTGGGCCTTCTGGATCGTGTATTGGAAGAGGGCTGGAGAACCCTGACCGCCAAAGAAACCGGCCGTATCGGCGGTCTGGTCACCAAACGAAAGAGAGATCAGAAACAGGCTTCCAACCAATAATCAGCCAACAAACGATTCCCGGCATCCGTAAGATGGATGCCGTCTTTCGTAATGGCAAAAGCGCCCCGCCTGCCCGCCTCGCGGCGGAGTCTTTCGTCCGTCGGCACGAAATGGGCGCCGTACTGATCTGCCAGCCGGCGGATGATCCGGCTTTCCTGTTCCACATAAGGACGCCACCTTATGTATTCGGCCGGAACGGAAAACAGAAAGGGCTCTAAAAGAAACACCTCTGCTTTCGCATCCCTGGTAATCATCTTCAAAATTTCCTCATAATAAAAAGAAAATTCATCCGGAATCCGAAACCGGTCGGTATATAATTCTACCGGGATATCATTGACCCCGGCCAATAGGGTAATACTGTCCCAGCCCATTTCCAGACCGTCTCTATGTAACATATGCAGCACCTGCTCGGTGGTAAATCCGTCATGGCCGCGGTTTACGCAAATGCTATCCTGCAAATAAGGATGCTCCGAGAGCATCCTTACATATCCATATCCCAAATTCGCAGGGTCAAACAGATGGCCCGCATCCGTAATACTATCACCCAAAAATAATCTATTCTTCATAATTCAATAACGTTTTTAAATTCACTTTCAATACACGGTCAATACGGGTCAGCGATGTATAGCGGTAAGCATAAGCTGCCGATTCAAACAGCACATACATATCATCTCCATCCACATAGATCTGCTCCATTTTTGCCGGGAAGCGGATCTTCTGAATCATCGTAGACTCTTCCAGCAATTTCTGAATAGAATTATGATACACCATCAGATAAGACGGCAAGACTCCGTACGAGTGGGAAAATAACAGCATATCCTTATAAAATGCCACGCCCTGGGCCTGCTTCGTAATGACACGGGTATCCGAGGGCAGCGCTATCTGCGACAAGCCGATACCGGCATTTAAGGTATCCGTCAGCGTCTGGGTAACCAGGGAGCCGTCTTCCGCAATCTTATATTCCTCCAGCACACTGGCTGAATTATCTGTAAAGTAACCAATATAAAGACAATTATTATAATACGTCAAAAAAGAATTCCGGTTAATCGCATACAAATCATAAGACTGGGAATAGACGATTGCCTTATATTCCTTCGTAAAACGGTACTCCTTAATTTGCTTCAGCGTCAATGCGTTGACCTGGGCAACACCACCGGACATACCGGAAATCCAGACCGTACTGTGAATGGGATCATAAGCCAATCCGCCTACATGGGCCTTATTACGCAGGACAATGGTTTTCACATATTCATGGGTCGTCTTATCCACAACATACAAAACAGAATTGTGGGTACCCGAATGACAATAGGCACTGATAATCAGATACTCTTCCGTCACACACAGGCCCTGAGGGGTCATAGACGTACACATATCGCAGGTCCCCTGCTCCCGGTACACCTGGGTCTTGGTGGCTGCCAGTCCCGGAACCACATAGGTTCCATAATCGATCTCCGTAGCCCTTCCCTGCAATACCGCAGCCTTAACCTTGGGGGTCAGACTCAGCATATCCCGGATATCTTTCAGCGTATATAAAGACGATGTGGTCGTAGCCGTCCTGTCTGTCTCCGGTTCCTGTTTTGCTCTTATATTTAGCATATAATAAAAATAGGCACCTATGAGCGCCGCCAGAATCAACAATGTCAAAAGTATCCGCAGCATAATCCGGTGACGCCTGACTATACGCTGGTTCGCTCTGGCCCGTTTTTGTTCTTTCTTTTCCTTTTTGCTTAACCTGTCTCCCTGTTCCATTTGTGTCTCCCTAATTCACTCTCATAAAATCAAACACCAAACTCCGCCTGCGGAATTTGCTGCAGACTTTACTTATCATATAGTATTTTGACCAAAATGGCAACGGAATTTTTCATCCCTCCAATGTTTACCGCTCCAGCAAATCCTGTTGATCCGTATGCTTTTCAAACCAATGAACCGCATAAGAACAGGTAGGGCTCACTTTTTTCCCCTGAGCACGCAATGTTTCCACTGCCGCCGTCATCAATTTACCCGCCACACCCTGGCCCCTGAGAGAATCGTCCACAAAAGTATGGTTCATATTTACCGTTTTCTCGTCTATGGCCGGAAATGTAATTTCCGCCAGAAGTTTTCCGCTTTCATCTTCCGCATAAATACGGTTTGCTTCATAAATAAAATCCATAGGAACCTCCTCTTTATTCGTTCTGACTCTTACTATATCGAATACTGCACATAGTTTCAAGAATAGAAATTGATTTTTTTATGGATGGACAGAGGAAGGGCCGGTACCTTTCGATACCGGCCAATATGAAAAAGGAAATCTAAAAAAATTTTACCACTAGTGAGGGGGACAAGAAGTTTTCACTTCTCTAACAAAGAGTGGTAGCTTTGTTTGATTGTTATTATATAAGCAAAATGTGATCAAATTGTGTACAATTAAATAAATATTTATTAAAACAATAAAAATATTGATGCCAGGGTCAAAAGTCATAAACCACGATGTGCCTGCACATAAGTGGTTTTAACTGAATGACCTGCCCTGATAATTAATCGACCAAAATCGCCTTTCCCAGACAAAAAGAATAAATATAAGCCGCTTTGACTTTTTCCCCCCGAATCCTGGAAAGAGCCTCCTTATAGTACTGAATCTGGGTGTCATACTTTCGTACCAGTTCCATCTCGTCTTCCTGAGAAACGTAGTCTGTTTTATAATCCACCAAAACCAGCCCGTCCTCCTCCTGAAAGAAAGCATCGATAATTCCCTGTACCAGGATTTCCTCCGGCCCATTCCAGTCTGCATTCTTACGCTTTGCGGGAATACTCATAATAAACTGTTGTTCCCGCCACAACCGGTCCTTTTGTGCCGCCTTTGTCATACGTTGTCCCAGCCAGGAATGGGTAAACCAGTAAATCTGGCTGCTCCTTATGCTGGCTTCCATTTCAGGCTCCAGTTTTCCCGTTTCAACCATTTTGGCCAACTGCTCTTCAATAGCCTGCAGGGAGTCCACATGAGTATAATCCAGATTTTCCAACACCCGGTGATAGGCCGTTCCTCTCGCGGCCCCTCTGATTTCGGTATCTTCCTGTCTCATAAAAGCCGGAATCAAAGGTACCACCGGCTCTTTTGGATAAAGGGGACTCGCCTCTTCGTCTGTTTCGTAAGCCTCCCGCTTCAGTTCGGAAACACTGATTTTCGCCGGTATCTCCTGCAAATAAGAAAAGTCGTATGTATAAGCAAAGTTTTCCTCCAGAATTTTATGAAGATTTTCCTCATAGATCTGTGCAGTATCCCAGTTTTTATATTCCCGGCAGCGAAGTTCGCCCGCAATCTGGCGGCCAGTCTCTTCTATCACCAGCTGCCTGGGCGTATACAGACGCATGGCAAAGGGCGCCTTCTGTGCCTGTCCATCATCCGGCCTTTTTTCATAACCATCCAGCCGTTCCAGCAGCACCTGCATGGCAGGATGGCGGGCCAGCGCGGGAAACACCCAATCCCAATAGCAGCGGGCCTTCTCCCGGACGGCATAGGAAAGCCGCTCTTCTTCCTGCCATACCAGTCCCCGAATCCCTTCCAGTTTCTTATCCAGATGGTCCGCCGTTCCGGTCAGGATCAGCTTTTCCTTTGCCCGGGTAAGAGCCACATAGAGCACTCTCAATTCCTCGCCAAGGTTTTCCAGGCGCACCTGTTTTTGGATTACCTGGCGAAACAGCGTGGGAATCCGCAGCCTGCGCTCCGGGTCGATGCCATTGACGCCGATACCCAAATCCGGATGAATGACCAGCTGGGCCGCCGCATCCATCATATTAAACCGCTTGCCCATACCAGCCACAAACACAATCGGAAATTCCAGACCTTTACTTTTGTGGATGCTCATAATGCGTACCGTATCTTCATTTTCTCCCAGAATACTGACCTCGCCATAATCCACCTGATATTTTTGCAGCTGCTCAATATAGCGGATAAAGTTAAACAGCCCCCGATAACTGGTTTTCTCATATTCCATGGCCATTTCCACCAGCATCTGTACGTTGGCCAGACGCTGGGTTCCGCCAGGCATGGCGGCCGTACAGGTATCGTACCCGGTGGTCCGTAAAATTTCCTGAATCAAATCATGTATAGGCGTATAAGGCACACGCTGGCGCAAACCATTATACACGGAGAAAAAGGAGGCCAATCTCTCTCTCAGCAAATCCTGTTCACCGGATTCTGCGTATTTCCAGGCACAGGCATATATTTTTTCCTTCGGCCGACCGGCCTTTATCCTTGCCAAATCCTCCGGCGTACACCCAACCATAGAGGACAGGAGAACACCGGTAAATGGGATTTCCTGCATGGGATTATCCAAAATCCGCAGATAATTCAGCAGGGTCTCCACCTCCCGCGCAGAAAAATATCCGGTTTTCGTAGTGGCATACACTGGAATGCCCATGGCAGCCAATACACTGCTAAAGGCCTCTGACCAGCCCGCCATAGTGCGAAGCAAAATCACACAATCCCGGTAAGAAGCAGGCCGGTAAGTCTGCGTATCCTTGTCATACACCAGCTGCCGTCCCACAAGTTCACCAATCCGTTGTCCGATCATGCGGGCCTCCAGTTCCTGCTGTGTTCTCTGTACGTTCTGGTTTCCATCCTCCCTGGCGTCATCCGTTTCCAATACCAATACTTCCACAGCCAGCGCATCCGCCTCTCCTTCCCCGGAAAATCCCGATAACGTGCCATCCGGAGAATCCGCCATTGCGGCATCGGAAAACTCCGAACATGCGGCGCCCGGAGAATCCGCCATTGCGGCATCGGAAAACTCCGAACATGCGGCGCCCGGAGA
>CAYRTA010000152.1:0-5021 GCA_964427045.1 uncultured Hoministercoradaptatus sp.
GATCATGGTCGTGATGGTGATGTTCATGGTCCTCATGGTCGTGGTCATGATGATGTTCATGGTCCTCATGATCATGATCGTGGTGATGGTGATGATGCTCATGCTCATCCTCCGGCAGAAGGAAGAATGCGTCCTCGCCTTCTCTTCCCTGTTCCATGCTCGTCAATACCTGGACACCATCCAGTTTGTCCACTGGTGTGGTGATAATCACTGCCTCAGGATTTACACCGCGAATCAATTCCACCGCGGCAGCTACCTTTTCTTCTGTAGCTTTCGGTGTATCCGTACGGCTCAGAATGATGGTTCTCGCATACTGCAGCTGATTTTCAAAAAACTCACCAAAGTTACGCATATACATTTTGCACTTATTCACATCTACCACTGTGGTATAGCTATTCAGAACCACTTCACCATCCACATGGACATCCTTTACCGCCTTGATGACATCAGAAAGTTTACCGACACCGGATGGCTCGATAATAATCCGGTCCGGATGATACGTATCGATCACTTCCTTTAAAGAAGTACCGAAATCACCCACCAGAGAACAGCAGATACAGCCGGAATTCATCTCGCGAATCTCAATACCGGACTCTTTCAAAAATCCGCCGTCAATACCAATCTCACCAAATTCATTTTCGATTAATACCACCTGCTGGCCTTTCAATGCCTCAGACAGCAGTTTCTTAATCAATGTTGTTTTTCCCGCTCCCAAAAAACCGGAAATAATATCTATCTTTGTCATAATGATACGCCTCCTATACGCAAAAACTTATAAACGGCCCCAGGCCTTTTCTCTATCTATACGGCAACTAAAAGGGCTGTTTTATAAAACAGCCCCCCGTTGCTTATTCGATGTTATTATAACCATGTTTCCATAAAAATGTAAAGTGTTTTTTTCAAGGCCCCTGGAGTCAGGACTCAGGACTCATGAAGCCAGGTAAGATTGCCCTTTTCATCCAAAAGTGTGGCCTGACCTCCCTCCGGCGTGGTAAAGACATAGTGACCGTCTATGCCGAAGCCGCTGCAGACCGCATTTTCCGGCAGCGTAGCCGCATCCAAATCCAGGATCGTATCACTCTCCGGCGCAAACAAATGATAATTGCCATCCTCACTCCAGAAAAGAATCGTTTCCTGCCCCGCCAAAAACCGCTCTTTTGCCATGCGGATCTTCGGTTTTCCAGACAGATTGCAAATCCAATATTCTCCGTCCAGGTTTTGAACCAGAAAAGCTTTTTCGTTGATAGCTTCCGCATCTACGCCTGGCAGCGGATCAAATAACAGTACATCGTTTTCATCCAAAACTCCAATAAAGGGATTGCCTTCTTCATCTTCCATTACAATCAGCTTACTGCCGCCATCAAACTTACCTTTCAGCACGATATTTGTATAGCCTTCTATCTCACTTTCCATTTGCTCTGACTGCCAGTTTTCAACCTCTATGCAGCCGCTGACCAAATCCATGTAATAAATCTGGTTATCTGCCTGACACTGCAAAACACCATAAGCCGTGTTGTCATATGTCCAATGGGTCAGGTTAGGAAAACCGGCAAAGTCATCTTCCGAATCTCCGGTTCCACTATAGGCGTCATAGTAAGCATGCGTGTTCAGGTCAAAAAAATGGATGGATCCATCACTTTCCTGATACCGGAAAAAATAACCGTTCCCACCGTAATACCATGCGCCTGCGCCAACCTGATTACAGCCGGGGGTATTGCGGTCCGAACCATCAAAAACAAACTCCTGACCGTCGGCCATAGAAACCGCCACATACTCCCAGGTATCCTCATCGGATTTATCTTTTCTTCTGGCACACAAAATATATCCCGCATCCAGACATCCGGTATAACAGATCGCCGCATACTTACTTCCTTTTATGGAAAATGCCGCTTTCCCCCGACGGTTCAGAATTACATCTCCGGTAACAGGCAGATACTCTTTCTTGGCCAAAACCGCTTCCTGCAAAGTCGTAATCTCGTAGCCCTTCTCTTCCTTCCAGACCGCATCCATGATCGTCTGCTTCTCATTTATGGAAAAAACCACTTCATCTGATGTATTTTTCGCCAACAAACCATGCCGGTAGCACAAATAGAGGTCACCCCATATTTGTTCCAGACAAAAATCCGCATCGATTACCGCATTCTCCTGGGAAAACAGACTTTGCGCCTCCTTTTCCTCCTCCACGATTTCCTGGGTTTCTGATTCTGTATTCGTTGTTTCTTTCTGGCTGCAGCCCACCAGTGAAAAAATGGCGGTCGCGCACAAAACCGCGCCCGCCAAATATTTCTTATCCTTCATTTTCTAACCTCTTGCACTACTCTTTCTCAAAGTGCTGATAATCCTTCACAGAATTCCAATCGCCGCCCCACGAAAAGCCATACTTTGTAAAAATCTGATAACAGATATCATTATGATCAATGACGTGGGCCAATCCGGTCGTCCGGTCAATATAGTCATTGGCATTACTGTGATACCAAACCGGGCTTCCGCTGGAATAACTTACATATGGATTCTGCTGCGGATTAATATCAATGGCACGTCCAAGAGCGTGATTGGATAAACTGGTGCCTCCGGTAATCGTCCGATAGCAGAAAGCGGACGTATTATTTTCTTCAATGGAGGCCGTATCGCTGGTACCCCCATCTCCCGTCCAATAATTATCAATCAAATACATGGACTGAATTTCATACTCTGCTTCAAAGAGTTCACGGAAAATATTCAGATAATCTTCCGCCAAATCTGCATTCACAATCAGTTCACCCATCTGCAATTGATGATCAAAATTATAATGAAGCACTTTCAGGTATCGCAGCTGTTCCAGACCAATATCATTATTTTCCCGGTAAGATTTTCCATTGATTCTCTGATAAATCTCATCGGAAATAGAATAGGAGCAAAAATATTGCGTTAAATTGTTCCCATCCACCTGTTCCTGCGTAATGAGTGTCCCGGCCGGAATATGTTCCATATCCAATGGCTCCGGGGTAACCACCTCCGGCTTTGCTAAATTTTCCAGGTCTTCCTGTGCGCCTTCCTCATCCCCGGAAATATCTTCCGAGGTTTCCTGTTGTCTCAGCGCCTCCAGCTCCGTTTCCAGTTCGTCCACCTGATTTTGCAGCGCTTCCTTTTGACGCGTCTGTTCCTTCAATGTGCTATGTACCCTCCATAGAAGTACGCCGCCGGCTGCAATAATTACCACCAGAAGCAGGATGATCACCGTGGTAAGAATCTTTACTTGTTTTTTCATATGCGTTCCTTATTTTCCATATATACCGATCTCAGCGATACAGGTATCATCCCACTTAGTTCCCTTGTATACGGATGCGATCTCAAAGGAAATTTCATCCGCTGGTACCGGTGAAGATAATTCCAGCCAATACTCCTGCTGGTCTTTGGGAAATTCCACTTCGAATTCCAATTCGCCGACTGCTACCTTCAATTCCTTCGGACGGTTATTTCCTTCCGCATAATCGGCACTGCGCCAGTTGCCCAGACAGAAGGTAAGATATTTTACCTCCACTTCGCTGGAAAAAGAATACCAGATGCCTTCCCCGACTCCAGAGCCGCTTACGCCCTCCTGCCAGGAAGTTTCGGTCTTTCCATCCATAGCCGCCCAGGCATCGTTGGAGTCCCGATTCTCCTGTACCAGCTCTGAGCTGGAACCTGCCGCCGTCGGCTGGAGTTTGTAATAACTGCCAAGAGAGGATGGTGCGGAAATAAAGGAAACCGTCACAGCCGAAATGTCTACTTTCGGCTCCTCTTCTTCCCGGTCGTCTGTTTCCTCCCGATCATCTACTTCCTGATTATTTTGATTAGTCTCTTCATCATCTTTTTGTTGGCTTTCTTGACTATCCGAAGCAAGGCGTTTCTTCTTTTCCTGCTGTTCATTTGTCCCTTCCGCCTGGCCAGAAAGCACCGTTTGCTGCTTTTCTTCTTTGGAAATATGTTTTTTGATTGCAAATACACCCACACCAAGGGCAATACCGGCAACAATAAGAGCAGCAATGATAAGAAGTGCCTTACCTTTCTGATTCTTTTTATGTGTTTTCTGAGTTTCTTCATAGACATAATCCCTTTCCCAATCTTCCTGTTTTCCTGTGGCCGTAGATTCCCGGGACCATATACCTGCTTGCTCCAAATCCAATCCGCATCCCGGACAAAAACGGTCGCCCGGTTCTATTTCACTGTGACAATTCGGACAGTTCATAGTATTCCTCCCTCTATTGTGTAACTTTTCAGCTATTATAACAGGAAATGTACTTTATTAAAAGGTAAAAATAGCAACACCGTATGGCGGTAATTTATATTCCAGATGATAATCCATACCGTCACATTCGCCTTTCACTGCCTTATAAACGGTCTTTTCCGCCGGATATTTTCCGCCAAATTTCGGATCCGCGCTATTCAGGATCAGTTTATACTGTTTATTCTTCGGAACGCCTACCCAATAATCAGACCGTTCCATCGGTGTAAAGTTCACGACAAACAGCATATGATTCCGGTTGGTCGGTGATACACGGATAAAGCTGAAAATACTGCGGTCCGAATCATCGGCATTTACCCACTGGAATCCTTCATAGCCGTTATCATTTGCATACAGGGCCGGATATTTCTTATACATATGAAGCAATTCTTTCACATAATCCTTCAGCTGCTGATGTTTATCCTCCCGCAGCAGATACCAGTCAAGCTCCCGGGCCTCGCTCCACTCCTGCAGCTGTCCAAACTCCTGCCCCATAAAGAGGAGTTTTTTGCCGGGATGTCCCATCATAAAGCTGTAACCTGCTTTCAGGTTCTCGAACTTATCATCCGGATAGCCGGGCATCTTACTGAGCATAGAACACTTAAGATGCACGACCTCGTCGTGGGATAATACCAGTATATAATTCTCGCTGAATGCATAGGTCATGGAAAACGTCATCTTATTATGATTATATTTACGGAAATAGGGGTCTAGCTTCATGTACTCCAGGAAATCATGCATCCAGCCCATATTCCACTTAAAGGAGAAGCCCAGACCA
>CAYRTA010000153.1:0-4940 GCA_964427045.1 uncultured Hoministercoradaptatus sp.
GATTTCAATCTCCTTTTTTGGTTTTAATCTTCCCTGCGCTTCTCATTCTTTTTGAGACCTGTCAGGCACCCTCTCAGAATCGGCGCAGGTGTTTTTTCGCAACATTTGGATTATAACATAAAAGGCCTGTAGGATACAAGCCTTTTATTCATAAATTCACAATATTTAATAACTATTCGGCTATGCGGCAAATCGCAAAATGGATGTGTCATACTCGCATGGAAACAAACATTCCTGCGATTTGACATATAACGTTTGTCCATCAGCCGCAGCCATAAGCTGCTTTAGCAGCGTCTGTCCTTTGAAAAAGGCGGGCTGTGGCCTGGATGGCTGAATAGCTACAATATTGATTCAATCCTTCATTTTGGGTTTTCCCGCAATAAACCAATAAGCGGGAATAACACAAAACAGTATTTCAATGATAATACCAATAAATTGTCCGCCGGGAATCAGCATCTTAAAATAATTCCATACACCAATCCCTACCAGGCTCCACAAATTGGCGGTTATATGTGCCAGAATTGTGGTCCACAAGGTTCCCGTCCGGTAATAGATAACTGCAAAGAGCGCTCCCAGTAAAAATGCATAAATCCCCTGCGTCACATTTCCATGGTATAGACCAAACAGCAAGGCCGACAAGATAACCGCAAGGCCGGGCCGCATCCAATCCTGCAGCCGGTGAAAGACCAGACCCCGAAATGCCAGTTCTTCCGAAACCGGCGCCACAAGTCCAACCGCCAGAATGATGATCCATGCAGACTGTCCCGTATATATTTCCTCTGTCATATTGGTATACTGCGGAAACAGATCATTTAAACGGGATAAGACAATCAGGTCATTCAACAGCTGGCTTCCCGCAACTGCAAAAACCACCACACAGCACCAGATTACCGGCGGAGCCCAGACAAAATCGGCTCCTTTGCCAAGGGATCCTGTCTTCCGTTTCCGTTCATCCGAACGATACAGAAAAAACAAAACCAGACTGGTCAAAAGACCGGAAATGACAAGCTGCAGCATCGTACTTCTGGCCACCTGTGATAAAATAGCTTCCGGATCAGCGTCGCCCCCATTTACATAGCGGGCTGCAGTAAAATAAATTGTCGCTCCTATGGAAGTCAGAATCTGAAATCCCACATGAATCAAAATCGGATAGATCACACGCCAGAGTTGATAAATGGGCCGGAACCGCTTCCCAGCCGGTTTCCTTTCCAAAACCTCTCCCGACACTTCCGCTTCCGTCGTCTCTTCCATATATTCCTGGAGATTTTTCTGCAGATTTTCCTGCAATTCCTGCTGGGCAATTTCAGCGGTCTCTCTTTTCTTTTCTTTGGCGGCCGCTTCCGTCTCTTTTCTTTTCCGTATACCCAATAAACGCCGCTTTTTGCTGATGGATTCCACATGCTCCGTGGTCTCCTCATCATTCGGGCTGGCCAGAATACCCAAATCATCCACCGTATTGGCAATGTAAACGGCACCTGCTTTCTCCAGCTCTTCCACGGAACCATAACCATAAGCCGCTCCAATGCACTGGATACCGCAGGTACGGGCGCCGATCACATCCTCAGCCCGATCTCCCACCATCAAAGTTTTATCCCGGTCAGAAGTACAATCCAACCTTCGCAAAGCTTCCTCGATGACCTCCACCTTCTTCGTCCGCTCTCCGTTCATTTCACTGCCGACAATAACAGAAAAATACGAGTCAATCTGAAAATATTCCAGGATTTGTCTGACATATTGTTCTGGCTTCGAAGAAGCGACGCCGAGTATCTTATTATTAATTTTTAAAAGCTCCAATAATTCTTTTATGTGAGGATACAGGGCATTCTCAAAGATCCCCACCGTATTATAGCGTTCCCGGTAATAGGCAACAGCCTGCTGTGCTTCTTCCCTGGAACATCCTGTATAATTCATAAACTGTTCCATCAAAGGCGGACCAACAAAGCAGCGCAAGTTCTCCGGATTTTCTTCTGTTCTGCCCATTTTTTCCAGAGCATATTGCACACATTTTGTAATACCCTCTCCGGACTCTGTCAGAGTACCGTCCAAATCAAATAATATAACCTGTGACATTCCTCAATTCCACCTTCTTACTCTGTCGTCTTAGCCATATGCCGCTATCAGCCGAAAAAATAACGATCTATGCCATTGGCAATTCCCTGGACAATCTTTTCCTGATATTCATCCGTCTGCATCAGCGTATCTTCCGTAGGATTTGTCATATATCCCATCTCCACAATTGTCGATGGTATGGTGCACCAGTTCAAACCACTCATCTCATCTGTCAGATAAACGCCCTGATTATTGGCTCCTGTGGATTCACAGTAAGATTCAATAATCAGCTGGGAAAGCTGCTGGCAGCTTGTGATCAGATCACTGCTTAAAAATGAATTGCTGCCACTCGGCGCCATGGTTAAAGCCCCGGCCACAGACGTATTGTCCGAGCCGTTCGCATGGATACGAACGAATATATCTGCACCCGAGTCAGCCGCCATCTGGGCACGCTCCGCGTTACTGATATCCACATCGTTGGTCTCACGGATCATATAGACCTCGTAACCTCTGCTTTTCAGTTCATCCCGCAGTTTTAAGGATACGTCCAGATTCAGCTGATATTCCGGAACACCGGTGGTCCGGCCTGAAGTACCGCTGGACACCTTCGCTTTCGTCTGGGAAGCGCCCGGTCCTATGGGTTCCTGCTCACTGTTGCCATGACCCTGATGCCCGGGATCAATGGCCACCAGCTTCCCATTGCCCATATTTTCCAACGCCTGTGCGCCCAAATTTGCAGCCTGTTGTCTCCCTGACAAAACCGTCTGGTAAGCGTCCTGCTTAGCCTGTTCGATTACCGCCGGATCCGGCGTCGGCTCCGCAGCCGTTACCTCCTCGGGTTCTGCGGTCACTTCTGCTTCGGCTTCCACCGCATTACGCTGTTCGGCCACTTTCTCATCCAGGCTTTTTTTCAGCAAAAAGCCAATCACAAATGCCACACCAATGAATAAAACTGCCACCAGACACAATAAAATAATTGCTGTATTCTTTGAAGACTTCTTCATCTTTTTATCCCCGCCGCTTTTACATAGTTATATAGGTTACATTTTTTCTGGCGCCGCAAAGCCAAGCATATCAATGCTGGTTTCCAGTATATTTTTCACCACAACCAGAAGCTGAATATAAGACTGTTTGCGTGCCTCGTCCTCTTCAGACAAAATTCTGGTTTCATGGTAGAAGCTGTTAAAGGCATTTGCCAGTTCATAGATATAGGAGCATACCTTATGAGGCGCTTTCTCCTCAAATGCATTCTGAATCATGCCGTTAAATCCTGCCGCCGCCAACATCAGCGTCTTTTCACTGTCACCTGCCGGCGCAAGCAAAGAAGAAGCTTCCAGCTTGCCGCCTTCCTGCTGGTACTTATTCAAAATCGATTTGATACGCACCGTTGTATACAGAATATAGGGACCTGTATTTCCTTCAAAAGAAGTAAACCTTTCCATATCAAAGATATAATCTTTGGACGCCTGATTGGAAAGATCACCGTATTTGATGGCGGACAAGCCCACCACCCTGGCCGTAGATACGGCATCCTCTTCCCGTACGCTGCGGTTGTCCACGATCTTTTTATACATTTCCTCATCGATTTCCCGAATCAGATTTTCCAGACGCATAACACCGCCGTCTCTGGTCTTAAAGGGCTTTCCGTCTTTTCCATTCATGGTTCCAAATCCAAGGAAAGAAAGTTTGGTATCATCTTTTACCATACCTGCCTTGCGGGCACAACGGAACACCTGAATAAAATGCATCTCCTGACGTTTGTCCACCACATAGAGAATTTCATCCGGCTGTTCATCCTGCATACGCTGCACAATCGTTGCCAAGTCCGTGGTGGTATATAGAGCCGCGCCGTCAGATTTCAGAATCATACAAGGCGGTACTTCTTTCGTATCGCTCTCTTCCTTTACATCTACCACAATGGCTCCCTGATCTTCATAGGCCAGATTCCGCTTCTTCAAATCTTCCACCATGGGAGCAATATAATCCTGCACATCGGATTCACCATTCCACAAATCGAAATCCACACTCAGGTTTGCATAATTCTTCTTCAAATCCGTTACGGAGACGGTCAGAATATGCTTCCACAAAGCCCGGTATCCCCGGTTTCCCATCTGCAGCTGATGGGTGGCTTCCAGAGCTTCCGCCTTGTATGCCTCATCCTCTTTGGATTTTACATTGGCACAGGGATAAATCTCTTCCAACTCACTGATGGTAAAAGGCGGCTCCTGTGGATATTCACCGGTATAGTTCTCATCAAAATAAACCAGGTCGGGCTGTCTTTTGCGAAGTTCCGTAATAATCAATCCCATCTGCAGGCCCCAATCACCCAGATGCACATCACCGATCACCGTATGTCCGAGGAAACGGCCCATCCGTTTAATACTTTCACCGATAATAGCCGAACGTAAATGGCCTACATGAAGAGGTTTTGCAACATTCGGTCCGCCGTAATCAATAATGATTTTTCTGGCCTTTTCAGGCGCTTCCACACCTAATTTTTTCTCTGTCCGCATAGCGGATAAATAGGAGGCCAAATACGTACCGTTCACCTTCAGGTTAATAAAACCAGGTCTGACTGCCTGCACATCTGAAAAAACATGGCACTGCGTCAGCATAGAAACCACATCCTCCGCAATCATAAGCGGGGCCTTACGGTATGCCTTTGCTGCCGCCATTGCTCCATTACACTGATATTCACACAAATCCGGCCGGTTAGAAAGCGTCACTTTCCCATAAGACGGATCATACCCGGCCTTTTCAAATGCTTCCTGCATTTTTTTAGAAATCACATCGATAATTGTCTTCATATATCCTCCAGAAAACAGTTCTATATTCTCACATTATCCAGTAATTATAGCATTTAATCCATGAATTAGCAACCGCGGTTTAAC
>CAYRTA010000154.1:0-4916 GCA_964427045.1 uncultured Hoministercoradaptatus sp.
TCAGGTACTGAGAGATTATTTACAGTCGGTGTAACATATGTTTGACAAACCCACATTTATCCCAATTGACAGTTCCGGTAAAAAACCTGCAGCATAGCATCATAAGTCATTCCGGCTTCCGCCATGTGTTTAGCGCCACTTTGGCTCATGCCGACGCCGTGACCATAGCCGCCGCCATATATGGTCAAAGAAGTAATCCTGCCTTCTTCCTGTTCCGTATCCCAGATAATATAAGCACTGGGAAGGATTTCCATAGAAGTATTCTCTCCGCCGTTGTTCAGTTGAACCGGCTCCTGACCGGGGGAAAAGAATTCCCGTACTGCATACTCTTCTTCCAATACATAGGAACCGCCATCACCTTGAAGCCGCAGCATCGTTACAGCACCGCCATCCGAACGTTTTTCAACCACAAGATCCACAAGCCTTCCCATATCGGGGGCTATTTCCTGGAATTTTTGCTGTAAAACATCCCCGGTAAATGTGATCTGCCATCGATACCAGGGATCCTCCGATTCATAGTCTTCTGCATGGACCGTCTGCAGGCGGGACCGGATTTCTTCTTCTGTCCATGAGACCGAAACGGCAGGTTCCGTTTCCACGTCCAGTTGATTTCGATTTCCATTGGCAAGTGTCTCCACGGTTTCCTGGGAAAGGGCAATACTGCGCAAATAATCAGAGGACGTTCCCAGGCTCCATACTTCATCCGTACTGGTTCTGCCCCAGGAAGTAGAAAAGAAATAAGCAGGAATGGCATTTCCCTCATACGTTAAAATTCGGGCAGCGGTCTCTTCTACTGCCCGATCCGTCGTATCCTGACGAGATAAATTATGATATACCTGATAGGAAACCGTATCATCCACATCTGCTCCATATGCTTCCAGCGCTTGGAAATCAATCTGGTACACCGCATAAGTTCTTGCACAGACAGCCTGGGTTTTCAAAGCCTCAAGGGGCCAGGAAGAAGGCATCTCACTGGGAACCACATATTTTAGGTAGGTTTCCAGATCCACATCATTGACCAAAATCAGCCCCTCTTTTCTTCGCTCTATGGTAAGATTTCCCTCATAACAGGGGACTCCGCAGGCGCGGTTTAACGACATTACGGAAATCCCCTCTTCTGTCCCCTGTATGTTCACCATATCTCCCACAGATAACTGATCGGTAATGGTAAATACTTCGCCGGGCGCAAGTGTCATCTCAAGGGCGCCGGTCAAACATACTTCCTGCTGGCTTTCTATTATAACCGAAGAATGATAATAACTTCCGTCATCCCCGGTCAGTAATACACGAATTCTCTCCGGAATCCTGACACTGCCATCCGTAGTTGTCATCTGATCACCACCTATACCAGCATCCGTCTGGGCATCGGCCGGAAAATCCTCTGTTTGTTCCCTGTTTTGTGTTTTGGTCTGTTCCGCGTTCACCTGTTCCAACTGTATTTGCCGATATTGATACGTTTTTATTTCATAGAAAATAGTCATCGCACACAGAAGAATCACAAAAACATCCAACACTGTAATATGAATTGATTTTTTCCCTTTACCATACATATTCTTAGTATATGACGGAATTTCCCTAAATTATTCAAAATCTGCCAAAAGAAAAACAAATGGTTTTGTCATACACATCTCTTGCTTTCAAAATCGGAGACTCGAAATTCTCCTGATTGACTGCATCCGGGCAATATTGCGGCTCCAGGCAAAAACCGGTACGTTTTTCATACACAACGCCCTGTTTTCCTTTTTCTTTCCCAATATAATTTCCGGAATAGAACTGAACGGCCGGAAGATCCGTCAGCACTTCCAATACAATACCGGTTTTTTCGCTGCGCACAGTCGCTGCCTTGCCCAGCACGTTTTGTTCCTTTTTGATGATATAATTGTGATCATATCCTCCGGTGAAATGAAGCTGCTGAAAATCTGCATATAAATCTCTGCCGATTGGTTTTTCCGTCCGAAAATCCATAGGCGTATTTGCAACCGGGGCAATTTCGCCGGTAGGTATGGAACCCGCATCACGTACCGGAGTATACGTATCCGCATAGATGGTCACCAAATGATCTTCAATGGAACCTGCAGCATGACCATTCAAATTAAAATAACTGTGATTGGTCACATTGACAGCCGTGTCCTGATCACAGTAAGCCACGTAATGCATGGATACCTGACTGCCTGCTTGGGTATCTTCAAAGGTATACGTAACGGTAACCTCCAGATCCCCTGGTACCCCCTGTTCCTCTTCTTTGCTCAGGTGATGGAAAACCAGCTTATCATTCTCCACGGCCACATCCCAGATCTGATATTCCCATCCATGAATGCCGCCATGAAGACTATTTCCATTTTCATTGGCTGTAAGCTGGACTTTTTTTCCATTCAGTGAAAAAACAGCATGATCCACGCGATTGGCAATTCTTCCAATGGTTCCTCCGAAATGTGGCTCATTTCCTATGTATGCGGCGCCATCCTCATATCCCAGGAGGACATCCGTCAGCTTTCCTTCCCGGTCCGGCACACAGATGCTCACAAGGGTAGCGCCCAGGTCTGTGACTGAAAGCTTCGCGCCCGAAGGACTGGTAATGGTAAACAGTGAAATCTCACGGCCATCTTCCGTATTTCCAAAATGTTCTTTTATAATATTCATACGTACCTCCTATAACCGATAAATAAAAAGAAGAGACCACATATGTCTCTCCTCCCATTATCTGCATCCATATTTTTTTATTACCCAGGATGCCGTTTCCCTTATTTTGACGCCTAGCCGAAGCCAGGTGGGTGACCGCAGTTACTCTTCTGTCTTCCGCTGCAAACGACGGCCTGACATCCGATACACAATATAGGAATCCCATAAACGTAAATGTAGGTTCAAAATAAAGAGAGGGTCGCACACCCCAGGCAGATCTTGTTGTAAAATATTATACCTTAGTATATGTAGTATTTCAAGAATTATTATTTTATCTTCTGCTTACTTTATGTTGATTCCATTTTCCGGCGGGATTCATACCTTGTCCCTTTCTTTGCGAAGTATTGCTTACTGCTGCCATAATAGAAAAACAAAACGCTGATCAGTCCCACAAAAAGCACTGCCGCCATAACATAATACGATACGGTAAGACTGCACCATTCCTCGATCTGACCGGTCAGAATGGGAAAAGCCGTCATTCCCACCGCATAAATAGCCTGAAAAATGCCCATAGCAGTGGAGCTTCGATTAACGGGAATTCCAAGCATACTCTCGCTTGTAAGCGCCGAAAACAAAAATCCCATGCCCACGGCAGCCAATATCTGGCAGACGTATATACCATACAGATTCGTCATGTGGGGAACCAGAATACAATACAGCGCCTGCACCAGAAATCCAATGGGCACAATCACGCGGTAACCGATTCTTAAAAAGATGGGCCGTGTGGATAGCTGAGCAAACAGTACTGTAAAAACAATATAGACAATTGATGTCAGTCCGACCTCCAGCGCACTGGCGCCGATTTCTTTCGCAACCTTCACCGTAAAAGACATCACCGTCGCCATCTGGACGCCTTGCTGCAATAAGGCCAGGATAGAAAAATAAATTAACCGTTTATACCGGACCGTTTTCAGCAGTTCCCCATAAGTTAGCGTACCCACCTTTGAAGGATGTTCTTTGAGTCTAAATCCCAGAACAAATGCCACAACTGCAATAATAACGGCAAGACCGCAGATAAACTTCATGCCCAATGCCGCGTAAGTCACAGAACTGGCCAAAAAGCCCATAAAAATACCGGCGTTATTGACCGCCAGGATTTTACCCGTAGCACTCTGTAATTTATCGTTATCAAAATAACTCAAATACAGTACCATATAGGAAATCCAGGCCGATGCCCCCAGTCCCGAAAAAATATTTGCAATAAAATAACCGGTGATATTGGGAATCAGGATACGGAGCGCAGAGGCAATCCCCACGCATAAGACACCGAATAAAATAATTTTCTTATGTTTTCCTGCATGATCGGCCATCAGTCCAAAGGGCATTCGGAAAAACACCTGCACCAGACCATAGGCTCCCACTACCAACCCAACAATCCCTGAGGAATACCCCAGGGATTGCAAATAGGTAACCTGATATGGAATATGAACGTACTGTCCAAACCAAAATGCACACACAATTACCAATAATAAATTTTTTTGCCTGTTCAAAATAATACACTCCTAACGCATTATGATAAAATACAGACTCCAACTGTACGCCTGACCAGTTTTGTAAATAACCGTAAACAGTAACTCAGATTAGTCCTGAATTTTCAAAATCTGTTTTACTACGGCAGCCATCTGATCCACATCCGCTACCGTATTATGGCGAACCTCAGCTTTTCGAATCTCATTGATTGCATTAGGAATTTCCGTACCGGCAATTTCTGATAACGCATCCACCAGTTCAAAATCTCCCAGGGAAGCATATTTTTCCTTATCCAAAGCTTCCATAACACTTCTTGTAAATTTATAGGGACTGGCAGTGGAAGCAATTACCGTCTTTGTCTGATCCTTCGTATCCGCCACATATTTTTTGTATACGGTAGCAGCAACAGCTGTATGGGTGTCGATCACGTAACCATCCTGCTCATAAATCCGTTTGATGGTCTGTGCAGTTTCCTCTTCCTTCGCATAATTGCCATAGAAATCATTCAGCTGTTCTTTCATTTCTTCCGTAATGGTGTAAACGCCCTGATCAGTCAGGGCCTCCATCATTTGTTTGTTTTTCTGCGCATCATTGCCGGCAATCCGGTAAATCAGACGTTCCAGGTTTCTGGAAATCAAAATATCCATGGACGGAGAGGTTGTCAAAATAAATTCCCGGTTCCGGTCGTAAGAACCTGTAGTAAAGAAATCGTACAGTACTTTATTATCATTGGAGGCGCAGATCAGCTTTTTGATCGGCAATCCCAT
>CAYRTA010000155.1:0-4747 GCA_964427045.1 uncultured Hoministercoradaptatus sp.
GTGGTATTATGATTTCCGCAAGCCACAATCCTTTTTATGATAATGGAATTAAGATCATCAATGGAAATGGTCAGAAGATGGATGCAGAAGTGGAACGGCAGATTGAGGAGTATATTGATGATGAAAAACCGTGTATTCCTTTTGCCAAGAGGGAAAATATCGGACGTACGGTGGATTTTTCCGCGGGACGAAACCGGTATATCGGCTATCTGATTTCGATTCCCACCCGGTCTTTTAAAAATTACCGGGTTGGTCTGGACTGTTCCAATGGCAGTGCCTCTTCTGTGGCAAAAAGTGTATTTGATGCCCTGGGCGCTAAGACGTACGTGATCAGCAATGAACCCGACGGAACAAATATTAACCGGGATTGTGGTTCTACCCATATTGAGCATCTGGTAGAGTTTGTAAAGGAGCGCCATCTGGATGTGGGCTTTGCCTATGATGGAGATGCAGACCGGTGTATTGCCGTGGATGAGATGGGAAATATTATTAATGGCGACCTGATTATGTATGTATGCGGAAAATATATGAAAGAACAGGGTAAGCTGGAGCATAATACCATCGTCACGACGGTGATGTCGAATCTGGGACTTTATAAGGCCTGTGACCGTGCCGGTATCCGCTATGAAAAAACGGCGGTAGGTGATAAGTACGTATGTGAGAATATGATGGCCAATGGATACAGCCTGGGTGGTGAGCAGTCAGGTCACATTATATTCAGCAAACATGCCACTACGGGAGACGGTATTTTGACTTCTCTGATGGTTATGGAAGTAATGATTGAGAAAAAGACGCCCCTCGGTATTCTGGCTTCGGAGGTTGTAATTTTTCCGCAGCTTTTGAAAAATGTGTCTGTGGCAAATAAAGCGCAGGCCCGTTCTAACAAAGCTCTGCAGGAAGTAGTATCCCAGGTGTCTGATGAACTGGGAGACGAAGGACGTATTCTGGTCCGTGAGAGTGGTACGGAGCCTTTGATTCGTGTCATGGTAGAAGCCAAAAATGATGATATTTGCCAGCGAATGGTGGATAAAGTAGTCGCTGTTATGGATGAAGAAGGACTTATTCTGCAATGAAAAAAGTGTGGTTTGGCATATTAGCGCTGGCTGTGTGTTTAAGCGGCTGCGGCGCCAATGAGGCGGAAGCCTATTATGAAAGCGGCAGAGAGGCCGTGGAAGCGGGAAACTATGAAGAGGCGATTGACGCTCTGGATCAGGCGATTGCGGGAGAAAGTCATATGGCGGAGGCTTACCGGCTGGAAGGGCTTGCTTTGTATGAACTGGGATCCTACCCGGAGGCCATTGCCGCTTTCCAAAGAAGTCTGAATAATTTGGAAAGTCCCAATGTTTCCTTTGAAAAAGATGTACTATATTATCTTGCCGAGGCACGTCTGGCTTATGGTGAGGTGGATAAAACCATTGACGTCTATAGTGAAATTCTGAAACTGGAAGAGGACACGGAGGCGTACTTTTTGCGGGGAAAGGTGTATCTGCAAAAAGGAGATCTGGAACATGCGGCCAGTGACTTTACCAGCGCCCTGGAGGACTGCAGGGATTACAATCTGTATATTAATATCTATGAATTATATGTGGGTTGCAGCCTGACGGATGAAGGCAATACTTATCTGGAAATGGCCCTTAATATAGAGCCGGAAACCAGTGAGGATTATTATCAGCAGGGCAGAATCTATGAGTGCCAGAAAGCGTATGATAATGCCTGTGAAGTATTAATTCAGTCTTTGCAGATGGGAAATCAGGATGCCATGCTCCTTCTGGGCCGGGTATATCTGAAAATGGGTGATCCTTCCAGTGCCCGTTCCATGTATCAGGAATATCTGTCGGGACAGGAGACCAGTGCCCAGGCATACAATGGGCTGGCTATGTGTGATATTTATGAAGGGTCTTATGAGCAGGCGCTTCTGGACATTGCCAGCGGATTGGAAATGGCTGAGTCAGATGAAGATAAACAGGGACTTCTCTATAATGAAATTGTTGCTTATGAATATATGCGTGAGTTTGAAACAGCGAAAATAAAAATGAATGCTTATCTGGAACTGTATCCCGATGATGAAGATGCACTGCGGGAAAATGCGTTTTTATCTACCAGATAAGGAACCGATGAAAGAATATACTGCTTTCTGCCAGATAAAAGGAGAATAGATATGTACGAGATAAGCGATGCGACAGAAAGAGTTATATTGGTAGGCGTGCAGACTGCCGAATGGGAGGACGTGGCCCAATCCCTTCATGAATTGAGTGAATTGGCTGAGACGGCGGGTGCTGTTACAGTCGCCAGCGTTATGCAGGCAAGAGATGCCATTCACCCGGGCTACTATGTGGGCAGCGGTAAACTGGAGGAAATCCGGGAGATGATCTATGATCTGGACGCGACCGGTATTATCTGCGATGATGAATTGACGCCTTCCCAGATGAATAACCTGGAACGGGAACTGGAATGTAAGGTGATGGACCGTACCATGGTTATTTTGGATATTTTTGCCCGCCACGCAAAGAGTAAAGAGGGTAAGATTCAGGTAGAATTGGCACAGTTAAAATACAGAGCGGCCAGACTGGTCGGCCTGCGTTCTTCTTTATCCCGTCTTGGCGGCGGTATTGGTACCAGGGGACCAGGAGAAAAGAAATTGGAGATGGATCGGCGGCTGATTCATCTGCGTATCAGCCAGTTAAAATCCCAGTTAGAAGAAGTGCAGCGGCACAGGGAGCTAATTCGCAGCCACAGAGAGAAGAATCAGATTCAGGTAGCTGCCATTGTGGGTTATACCAACGCCGGAAAGTCTACTTTATTAAACCGGCTGACGGGAGCCCACGTGTTGGAAGAAGATCAATTATTTGCCACGCTGGATCCAACCACCAGAATTCTCGATTTACCGGGAAAACAGCAGATTTTTCTGACAGACACCGTTGGATTTATCCGGAAATTGCCCCACCATTTGATTGAAGCTTTCCAAAGTACGCTGGAAGAAGCCAAATATGCGGATGTGATTTTGCATGTGGTGGATGCTTCCAATCCGCAGTGGGAACAACATATGCATGTGGTATATGATACCCTGCGTCAGCTGGGAGTACAGGATAAAAAGATTGTGACCGTTTTCAACAAGCAGGATTTATGTGCGGAGAAGAAACGAATACAGGATTTTAAGGCGGATTATGTGGTAAATATTTCGGCTAAAACCGGTGAAGGTCTTCCCAGACTTCTGGAAGTGTTGGAAGAAATTCTGCTGGACGGCCAGGTCTATATTGAACGTATGTATTCCTATGACCAGGCAGGAGTGATTGCCCGCATCCGCCAGTATGGGCAGGTGATAGAAGAAAATTACCTGCCGGAAGGAATTGCCGTACGTGCTTATATACCCATGGAAAATTACAATCAGATATAGAGTGGGTAGATAAAACCGGAGCATGAGGCACACCGAAGGGAGTGTCAGAAGATTGTGAATAGAAAAAAGAAGATTTCCCGGCATAGCCGTATGGGAAATCTTCTTTTTTTCTCAATTTCAAAGGAAAGTACTCTATTTTGTTCCAAGAATAATAGTTTTGGCTTTCCTTTGAAACAAAAACCGCTTTGCCCAGGATTTTTTATTGATTGTTTGTTTTGGCTTCTGCCAGCCTCATGGCACGAACGGTCAGAGGAAGTCCAAATAAGGTGATAAATCCGCTGGCATCGTGATGATCGTACATATCTCCGGTAGTGAAGGAAGCCAGAGATTCGTTGTACAGGCTGTAGGGGGAAGTAGTGCCTGCTTTAATAATGTTGCCTTTGTACAGTTTGAATTTTACTTCGCCTGTTACATACTGCTGTGTGGATGTTACAAATGCCTGAAGGGCTTCACGAAGCGGGGTAAACCATTTTCCTTCATAAACCACCTGTGCCAACTGGCTGCCCAGTTTTTTCTTGGTTTCCATCGTTTCCCGGTCCAATGTCAGTTCTTCCAGCTGGTCATGAGCTTCCATGAGGATGGTTCCTCCCGGTGTTTCATAAATACCACGGGATTTCATACCTACCACACGGTTTTCTACGATATCGACGATACCAATCCCGTGTTTGCCGCCCAGCGCGTTCAGTTCCGTAATAATTTCGGAAACTTTCATTTCTTTTCCATTCAGGGTTTTGGGAACACCGGCCTCGAATGTCATGGTGATCATTTCTCCCTGATCCGGAGCTTCCTCCGGCGTCACGCTGAGCATCAGCAAATCCTTATACCTTGGCGCGTTGGCCGGGTTCTCCAGTTCCAAACCTTCATGGCTGATGTGCCAGAGGTTCCGGTCACGGCTGTAGCTGTGGCTCATATCGAATGGAAGATCGATGCCGTGCTGTTTTACGAAGTTATATTCATCTTCCCGCGATTGCATGGTCCATACATCGGTCATTCGCCAGGGGGCGATGATTTTAATATCCGGAGCCAGGGCTTTGATGCTCAGTTCGAAACGAATCTGGTCATTACCTTTGCCGGTAGCACCGTGGCAGATTGCGGAAGCACCTTCTTTCCGTGCAATCTCTACCAGGTGTTTTGCGATGACGGGACGAGCCATAGAAGTGCCCAGCAGATACTTGTGTTCGTATACAGCTCCTGCCTGAACGCAGGGCATGATATATTCTTCACAGAACTCATCGATCACATTTTCAATATATAATTTGGAAGCGCCGGAAAGTTTTGCGCGCACGTCCAGACCATCCAACTCGGAACCCTGTCCGCAATTGATACAACAGCAGATAACTTCATAATCAAAAG
>CAYRTA010000156.1:0-4662 GCA_964427045.1 uncultured Hoministercoradaptatus sp.
TATTTTCCGTACCATAGCGTTCTTTCCCTATGTAGCTTCTCTGGTGGCGATTACCGCCGTGTGGGCCATGGTATTCCATCCAAGTAAAGGCCCCATCAACGCCATCTTATATTATGTGTTTCATGTGGAAAATCTGCCCAACTGGTTCGGCGGCCATCTGATTTTACTTACACTGATTTTATTCAGCGTATGGAAATACATGGGATATTACATGGTCATTTACCTTGCCGGTCTGCAGGGAATCTCAGGAGAATTATATGAGGCTGCTTCTCTGGACGGCGCCACAACCTGGGAAAAATTCCGCTATGTAACCTGGCCGCAGCTTCGTCCGACCACATTTTTCGTAATCGTCATGCTGACGATTAACTGTTTTAAGGTGTACGATGTGGCGATTATGCTGGCCGGCGGCGGAGACGGAAAACTGGGAACATCTTCCACTGTATTGGTTTACTATATTTACCAGAAAGCATTTGTGGAATGGGATCTGGGCTATTCCAGCGCCATTGCCATGGTATTGTTCCTGATGGTTCTCATCATCACGCTGATTCAGTTCCGCGGACAGGCGAAATATGAGAATTCATAAAAGTATGTGTAACCTTCAAATATAATATGCGAGGAGGAAAGAAGATGAGAAAAACATCATCAATCAAACGAAGTCAGCGCATCGGAAAAATTGTGCTTTATCTGGTATTGATTCTGATTACGATTATTATGGTTGTTCCGTTTCTCTGGATGTTGTCTGCATCCATTAAGACCAACACGGAAGTATTTAAGATGACACCGTTTCAGTTTATTCCCGATGTTCCCCAGTGGAAGAATTACATCGATATCTGGACGAGAATTCCACTGGCCCGGTTTGTGGGGAATACGGTATATCTGACTATTATTGTAACGATTTTGCAGGTATTAACCAGCAGCTTTGCCGCTTATGCGTTCTCAAAGCTGGATTTTAAATACAAAAACGGGCTGTTTCTTGCCTACATTGCCACCATCGCCATGCCCTGGCAGGTTTACATGGTTCCCCAGTTTATTATGATGCGCGGCATGGGACTGAATGATAAGCTTCTGGCAATGATCTGCCTGCAGGCATTTTCAGCCTTCGGCGTGTTTATGATGAAGCAGTTTTATGAAGGAATCCCGGATTCTCTTTGTGAGGCAGCCAGAATCGACGGTATGAGCGAATACAAAATCTACTGGAATATCATGCTGCCCCTTTCCAAACCGGCCCTTTCCACTTTGGTAATCTTTACCTTTGTCAGCACCTGGAACGATTACCTGGGACCATTGATTTACTTAAAAACAGAAACAAAGAAAACCATTCAGCTTGGTTTAAAGATGTTCATCGGACAGTACGCGGCAGAATACGGACTTATCATGGCAGGTTCCATCATTACCCTGATTCCGGTATTGATTGTATTCCTGGCATTGCAGAAATATTTTGTGGAAGGCGTAGCTGCTTCCGGAATTAAAGGCTAGCAAGATAAGGAGTAATGACTATGACAGCGGCAGGGGTTTTGTATCGGGTGAGATATTTTTGGTATGAGCACAAATGGGGTGCGGCCGCAGGCTGCCTGGTCATTGCTCTTTTCTTATATGGAGGATTCGGCTGGCTCACGAGAGAACCAGAGCCGATATTATATGGAGAGCTCTTAAACCAGACGGTGGAGGAAGATGTCGTTGAGGCAGTTACGAAAGAAGGTCTCAGGGCCATGGGGAAGGATCCGGATACCGATCGGATTCTTCTGGAAACGGGTCTTGTCATTGATGTGGAACATCCGGAGAGCAGCGCGATGGATGGAACGCTTGAGATGATGACGAGTCAGATTTTTTCCCATGAGCTGGATTTTCTGATCGGCCCGCCGGAAGTGATGGATTATTACGCAAATCTTGGCGCACTCGTTTTGCTGGATGATTATTTGGATACGAAAGAGGATGTATGGGACGGGTTATTTGTGGAAAGTTGTAACGGGGACGGCGAAGCAGGGCAATACGGAATTGATATCCGTAATACGTCCCTTGGTCAGACAACGGAGGATACGGTGTTTTGTATCCTGAAAAACAGTGAACGAAAAGAAGAAACCATTGCCTTTTTGAAAAGTTTGTTATCCTAGAGATTTTTTGACAGGAGGAATCACATCGTATGAAAATGAACGGATTATTTCAAGTCGAAAACCCGGTGTGGGTATTCATGGGAAAATTGGTAGATATGCTGGTATTGACAGGGCTCTGGGTATTGACGAGCATTCCGCTTTTTACGCTGGGCGCTTCCACGACGGCTCTGTATTATGTGGCCTTACACCTGGCGGAAAATAAGGAAAGCTATGTGGTCCGCTCCTTTATGCAGGCATTTAAGGAGAATCTGCGGCAGGGAATTGCGGCAGGTCTTATAATTATGGCCGCTGGGATATTTCTTGGCTGCGATATGTACTTATATTATCACATGGAAGGAAAGGCAGGGAGTATTCTGTTTTGGGCAAGTCTGGTTTTGACCGCTTTCTTTTCCATGACCGTTTTGTATGTATTTCCTCTGCTGGCGCGCTGCCGGACAGATTTAAAACATCTGTTTGTCATGGCCTTTGTCATGTCAGTAAAAAACTTCGGATGGACACTTTTTATGCTGGTGATCGCCGTCTGCCTGCTGGCATTGGGGCTGTTTGTTATGGCGCCGCTTCTGGTTCTCGCGGTGGGCGGAGGCGCCTATATCCATGCAAAGGTTTTCAATATGCTATGGAAAACGTATTATCCTGGACTCGTTCACTGAAAACGTCCGGATGCAGATCAGAAATCACAGGAGGGAAAGTGGTATGTTATATCCAAAATTAAATGATGTAAGAGCATTGATGGATTTATCGGGAATATGGAACTTTAAACTGGATGATGGAGAAGGATTTTCGGATCAATGGATGAAACGCCCGCTGGCCAATCCGGCCCGCATAGCCGTACCGGCTTCCTACAACGATCAAATTGAGGGAATCGCGTTCCGGGATCACTATGGCTGGGCTTTTTACCAGACGGAGGTCATGATACCGAAGGTTCTGCTGTCCCAGCGGATTGTGCTGCGGTTTGGAGCCGTGACCCATAAGGCAAAGGTTTATTGGAATGGCGAATTGCTTTGCGAGCATGAGGGAGGCTTTCTTCCTTTTGAGGCGGAAATTCACGACTGTGTGCGTCCTGGAAAGAACCTTCTGTGCGTGGCAGTAGATAACCGGGTTGATTATGGTACGCTGCCGATTGGTAATGAAGTGGGGGCCGCTTTCTTTGGCTCTGATCTTCCTGATATTCCCAGTGTCAATCACACGGTTCAAAAGCCTCATAACGCGCCGAATTTCGACTTCTTCAATTACGCGGGCATTAACCGTCCGGTAAAAATCTATACCACGCCGAAAGCGTATATTGAGGATATTGTACTGGTGCCGGGCATCCAGGGACCAGACGGAATCGTAGACTATACGGTCCGCGTCAGGGGTGAAGGGCAGGTACAGGTGGAAATCTATGATGAGAAAGAGCAGCTGGTGGCCAGACAAGAGGGCAGTAAGGGGCGGATTCAGATCCCCAATGCCATACTCTGGGAACCGGGGAATGCCTATCTATATACGGCCAGGGTACTGTTTGGCGAGGACAGATACGAAGAGACCTTTGGTATCCGTACCGTGGAAATCAGCGGTACTCAGTTTCTGATAAACGGAAGGCCCTTCTATTTTAAAGGATTTGGAAAACATGAAGACAGCGAGGTACATGGAAGGGGACTCGACCAGGCCATGAATGTAAAGGATTTATCCCTGATGCACTGGCTGGGGGCCAATTCTTTCCGGACATCCCATTACCCCTATGCGGAGGAAATGCTGAATCTGTGCGATCGTTTGGGTATCGTAGTCATCGATGAGACCACCGCCGTGGGATTAAATTTTGGATGGAACGACGAAGGGTATAAGAAATTTCGCACCAAAGAGCATCACAGACAGGTCATAAAAGATTTGATTGCCAGAGACAAAAATCATCCCTGTGTGGCCATCTGGTCCATTGCCAATGAACCGGATACGGAAAAACAGCCCCAGCAAGCCCAGGATTATTTTCTGCCCCTTTATGAACTGGCCCACGCCTGCGATCCCCAGGACCGGCCCGTGACACTGGTTATCTGCCAGAATGATTATACAAGAGATATCACTGCGCCAAAGATGGACATTATCTGTGCCAACCGGTATTACGGATGGTATGTATTCGGGGGTGATCTGGAAGCTGCCGAACAGGCCATGCGGGAAGAGATGGAGTATTGGAGGAAGCTGGGAAAACCGTGGATGATCACCGAATATGGGGCGGATACGGTGGCCGGTATTCACATGGCCACACCGAATATGTTCAGTGAAGAGTACCAGGTGGAGTATTACAAGATGATGAACCGGGTACTGGATACCTGTGATTTCGTAGTAGGGGAACATACCTGGAATTTTGCGGATTTTGCCACGATTCAGGGAACGCTGCGGGTGGACGGAAACAAAAAAGGACTGTTTACGAGACAGAGAAGACCGAAGCTGGCCGCCCATTATTTCAGGCAGCGCTGGCATGAGATTCCCGATTTTGATTATAAAAAGTAAGATGTGAAAACAGAGAGGCAAGAGCAATCATGACTGTGTTTAGACCGGTATGGTATACGATTCCTGCATT
>CAYRTA010000157.1:0-4560 GCA_964427045.1 uncultured Hoministercoradaptatus sp.
CCATCGGTATCGAGGCACGTACCCTGGAAGAAATGATCACCAAAGATTTCCTTCCGGCTGTAGGTACCTATGCCGGCCAGGTTGCCCAGAACGCTGCTTCAAAGAAAGCATTTATGCCTTCTCTTACGACCGCTTCTGAGGAAGCTTTGGTTACCAAACTTACCGATGCTTACAACACCTTATCCGCATCCGTTGAGCAGCTGAAAACACTGAGAGCAAAGGCTGCCGCTGCCATGGATGAGGATATGCAGAAGGCTGCTGACTTAAGCCACAAAGAAGTTCTCACGAAGATGGACGCAATCGCTGCTTTGGCTGGTGAAATTGAGGCTTTCATTCCGGATTCTATCCTTCCGTACCCCACCTATGATCAGCTTTTGTTCTCCCTGTAAATAGTGAGGTGCGTACATCATGGGACAGGATTCAAGAATTAAAGAAGCCTGCGGTGTCTTTGGAATTTATAATCCACACGGGGAAGACGCAACATCCACCATTTATTATGGATTGTCTTCCCTCCAGCACCGGGGGCAGGAATCTTGTGGTATCGCGGTGTCTGACACCAGCGGTCCCAAGGGAAATATGGATGTTTACAGAGGTATGGGACTTGTCAGTGAAGTATTCAAAGATGAAATTTTATCAAAACTTCACGGCAATATCGGAATTGGCCACGTCCGCTATTCCACCACAGGCGCTGCAACGCTTAACAATGCCCAGCCCCTGGTACTGAACTATATCAAAGGAACCTTAGCCCTTGCTCATAATGGTAATCTTGTAAATACCAGAGAATTGCGGGACGAATTGGCGCAAAACGGGGCCATCTTCCAGACCACTACTGACTCAGAGGTTATTGCCTACTGTATAGCCAGAGAAAGAGTGAAAACCAAAAGCGTTGAAGAAGCTATATTAAGCACCGCCTCCAAGATTAAAGGTGCATATGGCCTGGTTATCGCAAGCCCCAGGAAATTGATCGGTGTGCGCGATCCGCTTGGTTTAAAACCGCTCTGTCTCGGCAAACGTGATGACTCCTACATCATCGCCTCTGAGAGTTGTGCGCTGACGGCAATCGGCGCACAGTTCCTCCGGGATATCAGGCCGGGTGAGATCATCACAATCACCCGGAGTGGTATTTCATCCAATTTTGATTTGTGCCAGTCCGAGCAGGCTCATTGCATTTTTGAATACATTTATTTCGCCCGTCTGGACAGCAAGTTAGATAACGTATCCGTACGGGAAGCACGGATACGGGCGGGACATGCGCTGGCAAAAGCATATCCTGCTGATGCTGATCTGGTCGTCGGCGTTCCGGATTCTGGGCTTACCGCTGCAGAGGGGTTTTCGGAAGCGTCCGGAATCCCCTTCGAACTGGCCTTCTACAAAAATAGTTATGTGGGCAGAACCTTTATTAAACCTACTCAAAAGGAACGGGAATCCAGTGTACGCCTGAAGCTGAGCGTACTGGAAACTGCTGTCAGGGATAAAAATATTGTATTGGTGGACGATTCCATTGTCCGCGGCACTACGATTGCCAATTTGATTCATATGTTAAAAAATGCCGGGGCTAAAAATGTTCACGTGCGTATCTGTTCGCCGCCTTTTTTGTACCCCTGCTACTTTGGCACGGATGTACCTTCCAATCAATTATTAATCGCATCTTCCCATTCCACGGAGGAAATCCGCCAGATCATCGGCGCCGATTCCCTGGGATATATGAAGATTGAGGATTTACAGTCTATGGTTGGCGATTTGCCGCTGTGCCGCGCCTGTTTTAATAACCATTACCCCATGGAAATCCCTGGACAGGATCCCAGGGAACCATAAATTCTTACAGTAATCGCGGCGAAGTTTACGGACTTCTCCGATTACATACATCACATTTTTCTTACGCAAGGGCGCGTGTCTCTCTCCAAAGGCACGCGTCTTTTCCCGGTTATACGGATTTTCCCGCACCATCCTGTCCCGCGGGAAAATCCTTACTATAACACCTAACGTCTTATGGACGTTAGCGCCCGCAGGCAATCCTGGCGGAGCGGTTCTTCTATCATCACTATGATATGGAAAGAGCCCGGAATTTGCAGGTTACGGGCTTTTTCTATTCTCTTGTTTTATTCACAGCCATAAAAGGATCGATACTGTTATATCATTCACAGGCATTTATCTCACATGCATTTATTTCACATGCAGCACAAAAGCTTCATATGGTTTTACCGTTATCTCTGCCTGATCATAGGTATTTTCCGCATTGGCGATCATGCAGGAAGCACCGACAAATTCTTCCGGCAGTGTATAGGTTACTTCATGATCTGCAAAGGAGCAGACAACCAGCAGTTTTTCCTGTTCCAGAGTTCTGGTGTAAACATACAGATCGTCGCTTTCAGGAAGCAGCAGGTCGTAAGTACCATAAACGATGACCGGGTATTTCTTTCTCAGAGCCAACAGCTTTTTATAATAATGGAATACAGAATTGGGGTCCTCCACTTCCGCTTTCGCATTGATCTCCTTATAGTTCGGATTTACCATAATCCACGGCGTACCGGTACTAAAGCCCGCATTTTCACTGTCATCCCACTGGAATGGTGTTCTGGCGTTGTCACGGCTCTTGGCACGCAGGGCCCGCATCATCGCATCCGGCTCAATCACGTGCTGTTCCTCCACCAGTTCACGGTAAGCGTTGATGCTCTCCAGGTCGCGGAACTGATCGATGCTTGCAAAGGGAACGTTGGTCATACCCAGCTCTTCGCCCTGATAAATGTACGGCGTACCCTGCATCATATGCAGACAGGTAGCCAGCATCTTGGCGGAGCTGTTATGATACTCTTTGCTGTCATTGCCAAAACGGGATACGGAACGGGGCTGGTCATGATTCTCCCAGTACAGACTGTTCCAGGCGATCTCTTCCAGACCCTTCTCCCATTTGGTCAGGGTTTCTTTCATATCCCGCAGCCGGAACCGCTTATCGCTCCATTTGGTGCCGTTATCGAAATCCAGACTCGTATGCTCAAACTGGAATACCATGTTCAGCTCCTTGCCGTCGCTTCTGGCATATTTTTTTGCCTCCTCCAAAGTTACGCCGGAGCACTCGCCTACGGTAATGGTATCCGCATTATTTAATACTCTCTCCCGCATTTCCTGTAAATACTCATGGACATGAGGGCCATTGGCCGTAATATTGAAGTCGGCATAGCCGTTGAGCTCTGTCTTACCATCCGGCAGTCCTTCCAGTTTGGAAATCAGACTGATCACGTCCATCCGGAATCCGTTGACTCCCTTATCCAGCCACCAATTCATCATATCAAAAACTTCGTCGCGGACCTTCGGATTCTCCCAGTTCAAATCCGGCTGTTTCTTTGAGAACAAATGCAGATAATACATGTTCGTCTGCTCGTCATACTGCCAGGCCGGACCGGAGAATGCAGAACCCCAGTTGTTCGGCGCGCTGCCGTCCTCTTTCGGCTCACGCCAGATATAGTAGTCCCGGTACGGGTTGTCCTTGGCTTTGCGGCTTTCCACAAACCAGGGGTGCTCGTCAGACGTATGGTTTACTACCAGGTCCATAACAATTTTAATTCCCCGTTTGTGAGCTTCTGCCAACAATTCGTCAAAGTCTTTCATGGTACCAAATTCGTCCATGATATCGCGGTAATTGCTGATATCATAACCATTATCATCATTGGGGGACTTATAAACCGGAGAAAGCCAGATCACATCAATACCCAGATATTTCAGATAATCCAGCTTGCTGGTAATACCCTTTAAATCTCCGATACCGTCTCCGTTGCTATCCATAAAACTGCGGGGATAGATCTGATAGATTACCGCTTCTTTCCACCATGCTTTTTTCATATTTTATCATTCCTTTCCAAAAGTAATACATGCTTATATTATCATAAATACAAATCTTTTTGTGAAATTTTTCTGAAATTTTCATGATATATCCATTTTTTTTATACTTTCGTTCCATTGACGTTTTTGCTGCCTAGGTATACAATAGGTTCATATCAAGGGAGATTTTACAGATATGAAGAATCTGTAAAGTCTCCCTTATTTTTTTGTCAAAAAAGAGGAGGAAAAATTATGACTGAAGAAATTTTCAATGCCATGAACGGCGAAATATTCGGTGTCTGGTTCCTGATCGGCGCAGCACTGGTATTTTGGATGCAGGCCGGATTCGCAATGGTGGAAACCGGCTTTACCAGAGCCAAAAATGCAGGTAACATCCTGATGAAAAACCTGATGGACTTCTGTATCGGCACCGTGGTTTTCATCCTGATCGGCTTCAGCCTTCTGCTGGGCGAGGATCTGGTTGGGCTGATCGGTAAGCCCGGATTCGACATTTTCACGGCTTATGAAAGCTTTGACTGGTCCAACTTCGTATTCAACCTGGTGTTTTGTGCGACTACCGCTACCATCGTTTCCGGCGCAATGGCAGAAAGGACAAAATTCCTTTCCTACTGTATTTACTCCGCAGTCATTTCCGCAGTGATCTATCCGATTGAGGCGCACTGGATCTGGGGCGGCGGCTGGCTTGCACAGATGGGCTTCCACGATTTTGCAGGCTCCTGCGCA
>CAYRTA010000158.1:0-4558 GCA_964427045.1 uncultured Hoministercoradaptatus sp.
CAATCCAGGGCTAATGTTTCAAAATTTTCGGGACATTTTCATTTTTGCTTGACAGCATTTTTGTCACAAAAGGCTGCATACTTCTCACTTGCCTGCACATTTCTTCAAGCACCGCGCCTGCATCCCCTAAAATGGCCTTGTCACTGATTCCGAATATGGGGGCTGCCGGGTCGTTATTTACTGCGATAATTTTCACGGAGCGGTTCATCCCAAGCGTGTGCTGCAAGGCCCCGGATATTCCAAAGGCAATATACAAATCCGGAGCAACCGTCTTCCCGGTTTGCCCCACCTGTATTTCCGGCGGCGCCCAGCCCTCATCCACCGCCTTTCGAGTGGCTGCCGCCGTCGCATTCAGCAGTCTGCAAAGCTCATACAGTTTATCAAAATTTTCTTTACTTCCCAGGCCATATCCTCCGGCAATAATGATTTTTGCTTCATCCAGGTTTCCAAAAGTACTGTCCCTATCTTCTCTTTTTATCAGCCGGCTTCTTCCAAAGGTTTCCTCCTGCCGGACAGAAAAGATTTCCTGCACAATATTTCCCGGCTGCTCTGCCGCAATAACCGGCATTACATTGGGTCTGATGGAGGCCATTTGGGGACGGTTGTCCGGAGTGATAATCGAAGCCATGATGCTGCCGCCATAAGTAGGCCTGATCTGCAAGAGATTCCCTTCTTCATCCAAATCCAGACCGGTGCAGTCAGCGGTCAGGCCGGTTTGCAGACGGCAGGCGGCCTTAGGTGCCAAATCCCTGCCATCTGCGGTAGCCGGAAACAGAACCACCTCCGGATTATACGTCCTGACCGCCTGCACCAGAGCCCCAACTTTATAATCAGGATCATCAAAATCGCAAACGTCATTTTTCAGTAAAAGAATTTTGTCACACCCTACCTGTTTCGCTCCTTCTGCCCATGACTTACTGATCTCCTTGGCGCTGACCACCAGTGTCACATCTGTTTTTTTACGCAGAGCCAGCTTTTTTGCTATACTTAATAATTCCAGAGACACTTTCGTAAGTACAGAAGAATCCCTTTCCATGCCCACGACCCAAAAACCATGATACTTATCAAAACTCTTTTTCTCTTTTGCTTCATCGTCATACAGCGCTGATTGCGGACATTCCTTTACACAGTTGCCGCACAGCTTACAGCAGGCCTCATCTATTACAGGATACTCTCCCTCTACGGTCACGGCCCCAAACGGACAGGCGGCTTCACACAGCCCGCAGCCAATACAGTTTTCTTTTTTTAAACAAATCATTTGCTTGTCCGCCTTTCTATTATTTCAAACATACTAAATCTTCCGAAACAATTTCCTTCAGTATTTCTGTGGCCACTTCCTCTGAGCTTCCCCGCAGAAGAGGCGTATCTTTCACCAAAAGACCGCCGTTAAAAATATATTCCATTCGGGTTTCAAGATCCCAGTTATAAGCAACCTGAAGATAATTCCTTTTTTTCTCAAAAATGGAAATACCGGAAACTCTGGTGGGCGATCCTTTGCTTCCGATCCTGGCTTCTTCAAGGAAAGAGGCATCCCATACCTCGACTTGCGCATCTGTGTTTTTTTCACTTACGGTGTCGTTGTCTTTTCGTTTACAGACAATCACCGGAAGGGGCGCTTCATATTCTTCCGTACACTTCTCAGTTACCCGGACCACCGATGCCAGTCCTTTGCTAATTTCCAGATGACACGCATTGGAAAAAGCCGGAATATTCAGGTATTCTCCCATCATGGGGCCCACCTGCCCGGTACAGCCGTCAATTGCTTCATCCCCGAGAAGAACTAAATCGAATCCGATTCGCTGCGCCGCCCTGGCCAGAGAATAGGCTGTGGCAATTGTATCCGCGCCGCCCAGTTTCCTGTCGCAAAGCAAGACCGCCCGGTCTGCTCCCATATTCAGGCCGCGTCTTAATTCCTTTTCTACCTGCATGGGGCCCATCGACAGTAATGTAACGGTTCCCCCCTCTTTTTCTCTTATTTTCAATGCCGTCACCAACGCACAGTAATCGCTGGGATTCATAATGCTGGGGACACCTTCACGAACCAGATTATTCGTAATCGGATCAATTTTAACCTCCGTAGTATCCGGAACCTGTTTTATGCAGACAATAATCCTCATATTTCCCTCTCCTTTACAGTCTTCTTCCCAATTCTTCCGCTTCAAATATGATACGCAGAACGGTTCCCGGGGCGGAGGCATCTCCCACAGAATAGGCTTCAAACCTTCCATCTGCTTTCAACTGCTTATAAAGCTCATTTTCTGAGCGGCTTTCCTGTGAAACAATTAATGTATCCACCTGATCAATAGACAGAATATCCTGCTTATTAAATATGTTTTCGAAGCTAAGCGTCTGCCCCTCAATACCCGCCAGACGGCGGCTTGTATAGGATTTTACGCCACGTCGGGCCAGACGGCGGTTCAGGTTTTCCCGGCACGTTTCTTCAATGTCCACCCCCACATAAAGCTCTGCTGTTACAATGCTCAAATCCACTCCCAATGCAGCCACATAATCGGCGACTCCCATTGCCTGCCAGTAGCCAATCCGGTCAATCATCACCGCCTTACTGCCCACCTTTTCCGGGCGGCGCATGGCCTCTCTTGGATCCAGCACCGTAAGTTTTTCAGCCTTTGCCCCGAAATCAGGCAGTGTTGGCCGGGAACCCGTTGCCACAATAACAATATTCGGATTTTCTTTCAATACCATATCCATGTCCGCTTCACAGTGATAGATAACCGGCACAGCCAGATGCTCAAGCTGAACCCTTAAATATCGGTATACCTCGCCCATCTCGGACCTGGCCGGTATCTTTTCCGCCAAAAGCATCTGGCCTCCGGCTTCTTTTTCCTTTTCCAGAAGCTTTACCTTATGTCCGCGTTTTGCCGCTATCTCTGCCGTTTTCATTCCCGCAATTCCGGCTCCTATTACCAGAATTTTTCTGGGTGCAGAAACCTTATCCAGAGTTCCTATCCCCATTCTCTTCTCACGTCCTGCCGCCGGGTTATGAACACATACGACTCCCTCCTGTTGGGTCACCATGCCACAGCCTTCGGAACAGGCAACACAATGCCGGATATCATCCAGTTCTCCCCGCAAAGCCTTATTGGGGGTCTCCGGATCGCAGATCAACTGCCGGCACATGCCGATCATATCTGCATTTCCCTCTGCCAGAATGGCCTCTGCCTGGACAGGATCATTAATTCTTCCGAATGCCACGACGGGAATCTTCAGTGCCTTCTTCAGTTCTGCCGCCATATAAATTCCAAATCCCATAGGAATATAATTATTAGGAATCTCAAAATTATAATTACTGAAGCATCCGGCATCGCTGTTAATATAGGTGACTCCCGCTTTTTCCAGGGCAATGGCCACCTTCACCCCATAATCCCAGCTGTATCCCCACTCTGTAAATTCATCCATGCACAGACGAATACCGATGGGATAATCCGGCCCAACCTTCTCCCGAACAGCCTGAATAATCTCCAGCGGATAGCGCATCCTGTTTTCAAAGCTTCCTCCGTATTGATCCGTCCTTCTGTTTAAGTAAGGGGAAATAAAGGTACGCAGCAATCCGTCATGGGCAATTTTCAGTTCCACACCGTCAAAGCCCCACTCCTTTTCATACACTGCCGCCTGAACATAATATTGTTTTATAATCTCCATCTCGTCCAGTTCCAGTTCTTTTGTGTTCACATAGCAGTGCGGCCCCGTCATCTGCGTAGGGGCATACAACAACGGCGGTCTTTGCATGCAGGAGGTATGCCCGCAATGATTAAACTGACCGAACACTTTTCCCCCATATTTATGTATTTCGCTGCACATCTTCCGAAAGACCTTTTCGTTTCGCGGATCGTGGGCATTCACCATTGTCCGCCCCATCTGGCCGGTAGGCGAAACACTTTGCGTCACACAGACCAGCCCGGCTCCCCCCTTTGCCCGTTCAATATAATGCATAGCCAGGCGCTCCGACGCCAGGCCATCCTCCTGATATCCGTGGTTATTTCCATAATTCGTCCAATGTGCCAGAAATATAATTCTGTTTTTTAATGTGACATTTCCCAGCCGGATCGGCGCAAATAAACGCGGAAACTGTTCTACCCCCATGTTCAATCCTCCTCGTATAATATGTTTGAAAGTTACTTCTTCGGTCGGATGGGTGAACATGTAACACGCCTGCTGTCGCAGCCGTTAACATGTTCATCCCGCCTCGCTCCTGTAAATCGTTTTTCACTATATAACAAAATTTCTCAGGTATCTTTCTGACAGACGAATCGAATTCTTTATATCTTCCATGCTTTTTTCAAATGCCCTGTCTTCAACCTCTATACATGCATACCCGTCATAGCCGATATCTGTCAGCGCCGAAACATACTTTCCCCAATCCACATCCCCCAGCCCAGGGAGCTTCGGGCTCATGTACTCCAAAGGTGCGGCCATTATGCCCGCATCCCTTAATTTATCCGGATATATCTTAATATCCTTAAAATGGACATGGAAGATTTTATCCTTAAACTCATACAGCGGCTTTATATAATTTACCTGCTGCCATACAAAATGAGAC
>CAYRTA010000159.1:0-4448 GCA_964427045.1 uncultured Hoministercoradaptatus sp.
GAATCGGCGTCGCCGTCAGTGTCATGACATCCACATTTTGTTTCAGCTTCTTGATTTTCTCCTTATGGGCTACGCCAAAACGCTGTTCCTCATCAATGATCAAAAGGCCCAGGTCCTTGAACTTCACATCAGCAGAAAGTACCCGGTGTGTGCCGATGACAATATCCACCCAGCCTTTTTTCAAATCCTCCACCGTCTTTTTCTGCTGGGCAGCCGTGCGGAAACGGCAAAGTAAATCCACACGAACAGGAAAATCTTTCATACGCTGGGTAAAGGTATTGTAATGCTGCTGGGCCAAAATCGTGGTTGGAACCAGATAAACCACCTGCTTGCCTTCCTGTACCGCCTTAAAGGCGATGCGAATGGCGATTTCCGTTTTTCCGTAACCTACGTCGCCGCAGACCAGGCGGTCCATAATCTTGCCGCTTTCCATATCCCGCTTGGCGGCTTCAATAGCCAAAAGCTGATCCTCCGTCTCCTCAAAGGGAAACATTTCCTCAAACTCTTTTTGCCATACCGTATCCGGTCCATAGACAAAGCCGCTTTCCTTCTGACGTGCCGCATACAATTCCACCAGGTCCTTGGCAATGTTCTGAACGGCACTGCGTACGCGGGTTTTGGTTTTCTTCCACTCCTGGCCGCCCAGCCGGTTCAGCTTCGGCGCTTTGGCATCAGCGCCCGCATATTTCTGCAGCACATCCAGCTGGGTGGCCAATATATAGAGGTTACTCTTTCCGGCATATTCAATCTTGATATAGTCCTTTACGACGCCTTCCACTTCCATCTTCTCGATGCCCTTGTAGACACCCAGACCATGATTTTCATGTACCACAAAGTCCCCCACCGAAAGTTCGGCAAAGTCTTGTATTTTCTTTCCGTTATATTCAGAACGTTTCCGTTTCTTCTTTTTTTCTTTTCCGAAAATATCCGATTCGGAAATCATGACAAATTTAATCAGCGGATATTCAAATCCCCGGCTCAGATTGCCGCAGGACACCTTAATCTCACCCGGCTGTATCAAACGGCCGGGATCCTCGCTGTAATAACTGGAAAATCCTTCCTCCTGCAATTCCCCGGCCAGCCGTTTGGCTCTGGTCCGGGAAGGGGACAGAAGCATGACCTGATACCCATTACGCTTCCACTGGCGCAAATCTTTCAATAGCATCTCAAAACTGTTATTGTAGGGATTGACCGAGCGGACGGTAACCGGTATTTGACTGGAAAAACTCCACAGGTTTCCCCGGGGTTCCATCGTAGACAGGGACAATGCGTGGGCACTGTGGAAACGGTGAATCGCCTCCTGATGACGGCACATCAATTCCATCTGCCCCGGCAGCAAATATCCCTTTTCCAACCGGTGAATCATGCTCTCCCTGAATTCTTCCTCCGTGGCTTTTGCATGTTCTACCAACCGGTTCGGCTCATCCAAAACCAATAACGTCTGCTCCGGGAAATAGTCTAACAGCGTCTCCGTTTGTTTATAAAAATAACGGATAAAGCTTTCTGCCCCGGCAAAGTGTTCCAATTCTTCCAACTGTTCCCGTATCTGCGCCTCCAAATCCCGTATACGTGCCGCTTCCTCCGTCTTAAATTCGTCCCGCAGCTTTTTTTGGCAGGCTTTTGCTTCCCGCCCAATGGCTTTCAATCCCTGGTCAATGGCGGCCTGGTCCAGGATTAGTTCTGACGCCGGATAAATGGTAATCTCTTCTAAGTTCTCAATGGAACGCTGGCTCTCAGGATCAAAACTCCGGATGGAGTCAATCTCATCTCCCCACAATTCCACACGCCAGGGACTGTCTTCTGTCAGCCCGAAGATATCCAGAATACCGCCCCGCATGGAAAACTGTCCCGGTACTTCCACCTGCGTAGTGTTCTCATATCCCATTTCAACCAATTGGACTTTCAACTGTTCCAGATCGATGGCACTGTCACTGCGAAAATGAACAATATACTTCTTCCATAAGGACAACGGCATCAGATAATCCAGACAACTGTCAATAGAGGTCACGACCGTTATTGTTTTCCGTTCCAACAGTGCTTTCATCACCTGAATCCGCTGACGTGTCAGAACATTTCCATGAATATCCGCCTGGTAAAAAATCAAATCCCGGGCCGGATATAGAAATGCTTCCGGGTCATAAAGCAGATAATCCTCATAGAATGCCTTTGCCTTCAGATCATTCTCCGTAACAATCAGGCAAAAAGGAAACTCCCGGGCTACTCCATAAGTAAAATGGGCTTTCTGGGAGTCCAAACAGCCGGAAATCTGTACGATTCCCGGCTTCTTTATCTGTTGTTTAATTGTGTCAAATTCCGCCAGAGCTTTCAGTGGCTGTAAAAGCGCATCTGCCTGCATGGATTTTTCCTTTCTTTCATGGCCGTTTCCGGTTACATCCTCTTTCTTTTCTCTCTCGTACCGCTTATCTACTTCTGAGCTTTTTCATCCTCTGAGGCCCTCTGTTTTTGGTTATAGAGGTTCATTGCCTCATCAATTTCCCCATGGACAATCAGGGAAACCGCCTTCACCACCCGATCCATGACCTCGTCTTCCCGCTTCAAATCTTCTTTGGAAAGAACGCCCAGCACATAATCCGCCAAATCCCAATTGGATGGTTTTTCTCCGACCCCTACGCGCAGCCGTTGGAAATTCTGTGTGCCCAGGTGGGAAATGATACTTTTGATACCATTATGCCCGCCTGCACTTCCTTTTTTTCGAATCCGGATATTCCCAGGGGCCAGGCTGATATCATCATAGATCACCAGCAGTTCCGTCTCCGGGTCAATTTTATAATAATCAACCAACTCCCGCACGGATTCTCCGCTGGCATTCATATAAGTCATGGGCTTTGCCAGAAGAACCTTCTGACCGTCTATCAGGCCTTTTCCAAACATCGCCTTATGCTGTTTTCCCGCATAGGGAATCCGGTATTCGTCGATCAATGCATCAACAGCCCGAAAGCCCGCATTGTGACGGGTTCTATCGTACTGTTTTCCCGGATTTCCCAGACCAACAATTAAAAACATATCGGTATCCTCTCAACAACATTCGCTTTTTCATCAGGTAAAATATACCATTTCCTGTTCCGGTTTCTTCGCATCCCGGATGTCCTTCGCATAAAGGACCGGTCCTTCGCCGTGGTAAGGTTCCATATACTCCTGTTTTACCTCGGCAGTCACCGTAACCCAGGAGCCCACACGTACCTTCTTCATTTTGGGATTCTTGCATACATATCCCAAAAACTGGGTATCATCGGCACAGCAAGTCAGGGCCATACGTCCCGGAACAAATACACCGGCCGGCAGTTCACGGCTTTTCAATACCTGTCCGCAAAATCTCACCGTCTTGCCCACATACCGATCCAGATGATCCATCATATCGATATACCAGATTCCATAATCAATATCGTCGATCTCAATAATATCTGCATTCATATCATATGGCATTTCATCCTGGAAAATATCATCAATTTCACCCTGTTCATCCTCAAAAATGACCTCGGCCGCTCCATTGACCACCTTTACGCTCCGGCGGAAATTCGCCAGCGGATGATTCTCTTCGCAGCGGTTAAATACCACCATATCCGCGCCGCGAATCATTTCCGTAAACAGGGACTTCATATTATTCATATAAATCTGGAAGGTACTGGCATCTACTGTCACAATATGCTGGGCCATGTCCCAATATCTGGGCATGTTCATCTCATAAAGCTTCGCCACAGACCACAGCGGATTAAATTCTATAATTACACGGCCCGGATGATGCTTTTTATCCAGCATGCGCAGCGTGTCCTCATTGAAATCCTCCTGATCTTCAATGATTTCCATAACCGTACGACTCTGTTTCAGGCTTTTCTCATCGTACTCCAATTCTCCTTCCTCACACACAATCAGAAGTGTGGTATCGGGAATCTGGAAATACTCCTGACGAATCGTAAAATCCAAAAACTGTGTCTTTCCACTTTCCAAAAACCCGGTAATCAGATATACCGGCACATCTCTGTTAAACATGATTACCCTCCAACCTCAGACTTCACATCTCAAATTTATAACCTCAGATCTAGCATCACAATTTATAACCTCAGATCTAGTATCTCAGATTTATAATCTTAGACCTCGCATCGCCAATTTACAGTTCAGGCTTATTTAAGACCAAACAATTCTTCCAGCTTCTCTTCTTCCAATTTCGATCCGATTACACAAAGCTTGCCTGTAATCTGGGCAGCTCCGCCGCGAACCTCATATTCTTCCGGAACCATATCAAGGAAAATCCACTGACCATCTTTTCCATCTACCATACCTTTGGCACGAAGAATCACACCATAGCCCTCCTCTTCGGACAGCTTCTTAAGAATTGTTTCAATCTCTTCCCGTGTATATTTCTTCGCAGTCTCACGGCCCCAGCTGGTAAATACCTCGTCGGCATGGTGGTGATGATGATGCTCATGCCC
>CAYRTA010000160.1:0-4179 GCA_964427045.1 uncultured Hoministercoradaptatus sp.
TAGCGCGCACGGCTGGGGGCCGTGAGGTCGCAGGTTCAAATCCTGTTGCCCCGATGAGATACCGAAAAGCCTGAAGCTTTTCGGTTTTTTCATTTCATAGTAGGGCGCTCTATTTTATTCTTAGCACAATACGGTTTCCTATGATACAAAACGCTCCGGGGGATGCGCAGCTTACGGAGAGGAAATGACTGCTTTGCGCTCCGCGCAGGATCGCGCTGCGGCTAAAAAGAATTATGCTGTCAAGGCAATCGGCCGCGTTACTTTACTAATTCTGAATGGAGGTAATCATATGAGTAAGAGTCGCGTATGGAAGTTTCATAACGACGTAGATACCGATCAAATTATCGCTTCTCAGTATCTTCTGTTACCGAATATCGAGGAGATGAAGGGTTATACATTTGAGTCTCTGGACCCGGATTTCGCAAAGAAGGTACAGCCGGGAGACGTTATCGTAGCCGGAGAAAACTTCGGATGTGGTTCCAGCCGTGAACAGGCACCCAGCGTACTGAAAGCCCTTGGTATCAAGGCTGTAGTTGCAAAATCCTTTGCACGGATTTTCTTTCGCAATTCCATCAATATCGGACTTCCGGTGATCGTTTGTAAAGATCTGTACGACCATACGGAGGAAGGAGACCTGGTGGAACCGGATCTTCTTGGCGGAACGATTCGGACAGATGATGCAGAATATTCCTGCACCAAACTGCCGGAATATATGCAGACGATCTTAAATGCGGGAGGCTTGATTGCCTTTTTGAATAAGGGGGAGGAATAAGCATGGGAATGACATTAGGAGAAAAGATTATTGCCCGCACGGCCGGTGTTTCCGAGGTAAAGCCCGGTGATATCCATACGGTGACGCTGGACCGTATGATGAGTAATGATGGTACCACTCATCTGACCATTGATATGTATCACAATAAACTGGCGAATCCTCAGATCGCGGATACGGAAAAAGTAGTATTTATTGTCGATCATAATATTCCGGCGGAAAACCCCAAAACGGCGGAAGTACATAGAAAAATGCGTAATTTTGCTAAGGAACACGGAATCAAAATGTATGAGGGAAAAGGTGTCTGTCATCAGATTATGGTAGAGGATTTTGTCAATCCCGGAGAACTGATTTTTGGCGCCGACTCCCATACCTGTGCTTATGGCGCGTTGGGAGCATTCGGTACTGGTGTTGGCTGTACGGATTTTCTGTATGCCATGACCACCGGAACCTCCTGGGTTATGGTACCGGAGACGATTCGTTTTAATCTTCATGGAAAGTTACGCGATGGCGTGTACCCCAGAGACTTGATTTTGACAATTATCGGTGATATCGGGGCTAACGGAGCCAATTATAAAATTATGGAATTTGCCGGCGACGGAGCCCACAATCTGAGCGTGAATGACCGTCTGGTTCTCTGTAATCTCTGTGTGGAAGCCGGAGCAAAGACCGGTATCGTGGAGCCGGACGAAAAAGTTGTGGAGTATGTCGAGTCCAGAGGCCGTAAGGCAGAGCACATGTATAAAAGCGATGCAGATGCTCATTTTGCGGCGGTTTATGAATATGATCTGGCAAAAATCGAACCAGTTGTAGCCAGACCGGATTTTGTGGATGATGTTATTCCCTTAAAAGAAGTAGGAAAGGTGAAAATTGATGAAGCCTTTTTGGGTTCCTGTAATAATGGCCGTATCGATGAACTTCGTCTGGCTGCTTCCCTGTTAAAGGGCCGTAAAGTCAATCCGCAGGTGCGCTTTATTGTAGCGCCGGCCTCCAATAAGGTATATCTGGAAGCGCTGAAAGAGGGTGTCATTGATACTCTTTTGGAAGCAGGCGCCATGGTCATGAATGCCAATTGCTCCGTATGCTGGGGAAGCTGTCAGGGCGTCATCGGTCCCAATGAGGTCTTGATTTCAACGGGAACCCGTAATTTCAAAGGCCGTGCCGGTCATCCCAGTTCTAAAGTATATCTCGCTTCCGCTGCTACGGTTACCGCTTCTGCCATCACCGGATATATTACCGGCGCAGAGGAACTGTAGACTCATGGACCAACCGACGATTAGAAAATAAAAGGAGAAATTCATAATGGAAACATTTACCGGAAAAGTCTGGGTACTCGGTGATGATATCGATACCGACATTATTATTCCTACGGAATACCTGGCCCTTCCCACTGTAGAAGATATGAAGAAATATGGCTTTTCGCCTCTTCGCCCTGAACTGGCAGGTTTGATTCGGGAAGGTGATATACTCGTGGCCGGTAAGAACTTTGGCTGCGGCTCCAGCCGGGAACAGGCCCCGGAAATCATCAAAGCATTAAAAATTAAGTGTGTGATCGCAAAATCCTTTGCCCGTATTTTCTTTCGCAATTCCATTAACAATGGATTGCTGCTGATTGAAAATGACCAGATACAGGATAAATTGAAAGAGGGCGATACCATAACGGTTACACCAGGAGAGGCCATTTGTGTAAATGGCGGATCATATCCGATTTATCCGCTTCCTGACAATTTGATGGATATCCTTTCCGCAGGTGGCCTGGTTAAGGCTATGCAAAAACGGAACGGTATCCTGAATGAGAGGGAGGAGTAAGCGTATGGGCAACACAATAATTGAAAAAATTATCAAACGAAATGTGGGATATGAAAACGTGGTTCCCGGACAGATTGTCACCGTTTCTGTAGATCGTGTGATGATTCATGATATTTTTATCCCCTTTGTGGCGGATAAGTTTGAAGAAATGGGATTTACAAAAATCTGGGATCCGGATAAAGTGGTTTTGATTTATGATCATCTGGTTCCCACCAGTGCGGTGGAAGATGTGCGCCATTTTAAAATCGGTGATGCCTTTGTAGAGAAGTATGGTCTGACTCATGTCCACCGTACGGATGGCATTTGTCACCAGCTGATGCCGGAGTGCCAGTATGCACAGCCTGGTAATATTGTATTCGGAACAGACTCGCATACAACGACCTATGGAAGTGTGGGCTGTTTTTCATCGGGTATCGGCTATACGGAGATGGCTTCAATTTTGGGTACCGGGGAATTGTGGATTCGTGTACCTGCAACCATTAAGGTCGTGATCGATGGAACACTTCCGGCGAATGTCAGTGCCAAAGATATTATTCTTCGGTTGATTGGTGATCTGCGCGCGGATGGAGCCACTTATAAAGCCCTGGAGATTACCGGAAGTACTGTAGAGCAAATGAGTGTAGCTTCCCGTATGACCATTGCCAATATGGCCATTGAAGCTGGCGCGAAAGCCTGTCTGTTTGCTCCCGATGAAAAGACCTGCGCATTCTCAGGTGTAAATCTTTCCGATGTGAATTGGATTTACGGTGACGAGGACGCGGTTTACGAAAAAGTGCTGCATTATCAGGCGGAGAATCTGGTTCCTGTGGTTGCCTGCCCGTCTCAGGTAGATAATATTAAGAATGTTTCTGAGGTGGCGGGAACAAAACTGGATCAGGTATTCATCGGCTCTTGTACCAACGGCCGCCTGGAGGATTTGGCAGTGGCTGCCAGCGTCCTGAAAGGTAAGAAAGTGGCGGATTACGTGAAGCTGATTGTGACGCCTGCCAGCCGTAAGATTTATCGGGAGGCGATCGCTGCCGGGTATATTGAAACCCTGGCTGAAGCGGGCGCTATCATTACCCAGCCGGGCTGCGGTCTTTGTTGTGGCCGAAGCGGCGGTATTTTGACAGACGGAGAGAAGATTCTGGCGACAAATAACCGGAATTTCCTGGGCAGAATGGGTACTTCAAAAGTGGGTATTTACCTGGGTTCCCCGAAAACAGCGGCGGCCTCCGCAGTGACAGGAGTAATTACTGTTCCCGGTGAAGATTAAGAAAGCTGCTTTCGCGCAAAATAAAAGGGAGTGTTTTCTATAGCATAAGAAACCAGTATACGTTACGCTTTATACAGCAGGGTCTTTCGGGTCTTTCCTGATAGGCAAAAAGAACGGCACAGTCCACATCAAATGAACCGTGCCGTTCTTTTTATCCTATTGATTAGAAATTTCTTTAAATCCTATCTCATCAACCGGAATTCTTTTTGATTTCTTTTATCATTATGATTAGTTATTGATCAGTTTATCCTCGCCATTCCAGCTATACATCTTACGGATTTCTTTACCAACAACCTCTGCCGGATGTTCAGCAGCCAGTTTACGCATAGCTTTGAAATGTACCTGA
>CAYRTA010000160.1:4189-4408 GCA_964427045.1 uncultured Hoministercoradaptatus sp.
GACGTCCTGCCGGAGACATATCCAGAAGGAACTCTTTTGCGAAGGAACCATCCTGGATATCGGAAAGGATTTTTTTCATTGCTTTCCTGGTATCCTCGGTGATGATCTTCGGTCCGGTTACATAATCGCCATACTCAGCAGTATTGGAGATAGAATATCTCATGCCTTCGAAACCAGACTGATAGATCAGATCTACAATCAGTTTCATCTCATGGATAC
>CAYRTA010000161.1:0-4405 GCA_964427045.1 uncultured Hoministercoradaptatus sp.
GACTATAAACACTACTACTTTATAATACGAGGAGATTATTACCATTGATGTATATGGTGACAATCGAGAAATCATAGAAGATTGTCTTGAGAACTTAGAACCGTTCATTGAAGAGGTGCTTCCAGAGGAAGGAGTGATAGATCTTTGCGATGTGGATTGCATGGATTTTGTAACTTCGGAGTTGATAGAATAAAATGTGAAATTTTTGTGTGAGAGATATAGGGGGACTTGTGCCCTCTATATTTTTTAACTTGATTGTGGTATACTAATAACGTATGCCCTGAATGAATAGTCTAAATAGTTTTAGGCTGTGTTAATTGGTGTTACATAGTCGCAAAATCAAGTTTTGTGACCGAAATTCGTGTAAAGCGGAAATTTCGATAATTCGCTTGTTTTTTTACACGAAAAAATCGGGGAATTACACGAATAAATTTTGAAATTACACGAATTTGTGGCTGATAGTAATCATAGCAAATGCGTGAAAAAGGAGGAAAATCATGGATAAATTCATATTACACTCCGAATATAAACCAACCGGCGACCAGCCACAAGCGATTGAAGCCCTTGTAAAAGGCTTCAAAGAAGGCAACCAATGCCAGACTTTATTAGGAGTTACGGGCTCTGGTAAGACTTTTACCATGGCAAACGTTATCGAACAATTAAATAAACCGACACTCATAATCGCTCACAACAAAACCCTCGCTGCTCAGCTCTACGGCGAGTTTAAGGAGTTTTTCCCGGAGAATGCGGTGGAGTATTTTGTCAGTTATTATGATTATTATCAGCCGGAGGCATATGTGCCGTCTACGGATACGTATATCGCCAAAGATTCGGCGATTAACGAAGAGATAGACCGGCTGCGTCTTTCTGCGACGGCTGCCCTTTCGGAGCGGCGGGATGTGATTATTGTATCCAGTGTGTCTTGTATATATGGTATTGGCAGTCCTTCCGATTATCAGAATATGGTAATTTCTCTTCGCCCCGGCATGGAGAAGGATCGCGACGAGGTAATCCGGGAATTGATCGACATGCAATATGAGAGAAACGAAATGGATTTTCATCGAGGAACTTTTCGGGTGCATGGAGATGTGGTCGAGATTATCCCGGCATATGAGTCAGATCAGGCTGTCCGGGTGGAATTTTTTGGCGATGAGGTGGATCGGATTACGGAGGTAGATGCACTTACGGGCGAGATCCGCCGGGAGTTAAGTCACATTGCCCTGTACCCGGCTTCTCATTATGTGGTGCCCATGGAACGGATTTTGGAAGCGGCTAAAGCTATTGAGGAAGAGATGGAAGACCAGGTAGCTTATTTTAAAAGTGAGGATAAGCTTTTGGAGGCCCAGCGGATTCGGGAGAGAACCAATTTTGATATTGAAATGATGAAAGAAACTGGTTTTTGCTCGGGAATCGAAAATTATTCCCGCCATTTGTCCGGATTGAAACCGGGAGAACCGCCCTATACGCTGATGGATTATTTTGGAGACGATTATCTGATTATTGTGGACGAGTCTCATATTACCCTTCCCCAGGTAAGAGGAATGTATGCGGGCGATCAATCCCGGAAATCTACGCTGGTGGATTATGGTTTCCGCCTGCCATCCGCCAAGGACAACCGGCCCCTGAGCTTTACGGAATTTGAGGAACGAATTGACCAGGTGTTGTTTGTATCGGCAACGCCGGGAGACTATGAAGCAGATCATGAACTTTTGCGGACGGAACAGATTATTCGGCCTACCGGACTTTTAGATCCTTATGTGGAAGTACATCCGGTGGAAGGTCAGATCGATGATTTGATCAGTGAGATTCATAAGGAAGTGGAAAAACATAATAAAGTATTGGTAACCACATTAACCAAGCGGATGGCCGAAGAATTGACGGACTATATGGGAGATATGGGGATACGGGTGAAGTATCTGCATTCCGATATTGATACGTTGGAACGTTCTGAGATTATCCGCGATATGCGTATGGATGTTTTTGATGTATTGGTTGGCATCAATTTGCTGCGTGAAGGTTTGGATATTCCTGAAATTTCTCTGGTAGCGATACTGGATGCAGATAAAGAAGGATTTCTGCGTTCCGAGACCTCCCTTGTGCAGACGATTGGCCGGGCGGCCCGTAATGCGGAAGGTCATGTAATTATGTACGGTGATGTTTTGACAGATTCTATGCGAAAGGCTATTGATGAGACGCATAGACGCCGGAAATTGCAGGAACAATATAATACGGAACATGGAATTACACCTAAGACAATTCAAAAAGCCGTCCGTGAACTGATTACCATTTCGAAAGAGGCGGAGAAGTCTGACGGAAAACTCCACAAGGATCCGGAGTCAATGAGTAAAAAGGAATTGGAGACCTTGATGGGACGGATACAAAAGGAAATGAAGAAAGCGGCGGCAGAGTTAAATTTTGAGTTAGCGGCGGAACTGCGTGATCAATTAATTGAATTAAAGAAATATCATTCCCGTTAGAATTGGTTGGGGATTGATCTTCCGGAAAATAAGTGTATATGGCACTGGGATAGAACGAAGGATAAATACTGCAATTTACAAAGATAAAAAAATTGTAATTTACCGTTGACAAATAAATATCTCAGTGCTATTTTATATGTAGATGTTAGCACTCCACAATATCGAGTGCTAACAAAGACAAAAAGGGGGTGTGGCTTAGTGAAGAATCTGGATGAACGGAAACGAATCATATTAAAGGCAATTATTCAGACTTATTTGGAAACCGGTGAGCCGGTGGGTTCCCGTACGATTTCCAAATACACAGATTTGAATCTAAGTTCTGCTACCATTAGAAATGAAATGTCGGATCTGGAAGACCTGGGATACATCATTCAGCCACATACATCCGCCGGAAGAATTCCTTCTGATAAAGGATATCGGTTATATGTGGATGAACTGATGAGAGAAAAAGAACAGGAAGTATCCGAAATTAAAGAATTGATGATTGAAAAAACAGACCGGATGGAAAAAGTACTGAAACAGGTGGTCAGGGTTTTGGCTTCCAATACCAATTATGCTACCATGATTACTGGTCCGGTTTATCATCAAAACAAAGTGAAATTTATCCAGCTTTCCCGTTTGAATGAAGAACAATTGCTGGCGGTTATTGTTGTAGAAGGAAACTTTGTGAAAAATCAGATCATCACGGTGGGAGAACCCATGGATGATGAACAGATTCTGAAGTTAAACCTGCTGTTGAATACACAGTTAAACGGTCTTAGTATTGAGGAAATCAATCTGGGTACGATTACCAGACTGAAAGAACAGGCCGGCGTTCACAGTGATGTGGTGAGCATGGTTTTGGATGCTGTGGCAGCAGCCATTGTGCCGGAAGAGGAAGATGTACCCATATATACAAGCGGTGCCAACAACATTTTCAAATATCCGGAGTTGGCAGAGAAAAGCAAAGCCAGTGAATTGATATCAGCGTTTGAAGAAAAGAAGCTTTTGGCTGAAATGATTCGCGATGTGGAAGATGAGGAGAGCACCAGTACGGACATACAGGTCTACATAGGCAGTGAAGGACCTATTTCCACCATGAAAGATTGCAGTGTGGTGACTACGACATACGATCTGGGAGGCGGTGTAAGAGGTACGATCGGTATCATCGGACCGAAACGTATGGATTACGAAAATGTAGTAGATAATTTAAAAACATTGAAAACTCAGTTAGATAACATATTCAAAAACCCATAGAAAGGTGGAATGTGAAAGATGACAGAAGAAAATAAGACTCCGGAAGAAGAAACCGTGGAGACCGTTGCAGAGGAGGAAACGCCCGTAACGGAGGAACCCACAGAGACTTCTGAGACTCCGGATACCGGAGAGGAGACAGAAAGGGAAACAGAATCTGAGGAGGCTTCCGGGCAGGAGCAGGAAAAAGAAAGAAGGTTCTTTGGTAAAAAGAAAGATAAGAAGGATAAGAAAGACGAAAAAATCGAGGAACTGACCGATCAGGTGAAACGCCAGATGGCTGAATTTGACAACTACAGAAAACGTACGGAAAAAGAAAAAGCGAGTATGTACATTGTAGGCGCCAGAGATATTGTAGAAAAAATATTGCCGGTAGTGGATAGCTTTGAGAGAGGCCTGGCGACGGCGGCGGGAAGTGAAGATCCTTTCGTACAGGGCATGGAAAAGATCTACAAACAGTTGATGACCGCTATGGAAGAGATGGGTGTAAAGCCTATCGAGGCAGTCGGAAACGAGTTCAATCCGGATTTTCACAATGCGGTTATGCATGTGGAAGATGAAGAGGTGGGAGAGAACATTGTCGTAGAGGAATTCCAGAAAGGTTATTTATATAAAGACTTTGTGGTTCGCCACAGTATGGTAAAAGTAGCTAATTAATATGATATATAGATTTATTTAGGAGGAAATTATCATGG
>CAYRTA010000162.1:0-4307 GCA_964427045.1 uncultured Hoministercoradaptatus sp.
CGTACTTCCTTTAAATGGGGAATTCCGGTAGATTTTGACCCGAAACATGTGGTATATGTCTGGTTGGACGCGTTGACCAACTACATTACCGGTATTGGCTATGAATGTGATGGTGAGAGTACCGAGCAGTTTAAGAAGAACTGGCCGGCCGAACTTCATCTGATCGGTAAGGATATTATCCGGTTCCATACCATTTACTGGCCCATTTTCCTGATGGCCCTTGATTTGCCGCTGCCCAAACAGGTCTTTGGACATCCGTGGCTTTTACAGGGTGACGGCAAAATGAGTAAATCCAAAGGCAATGTGATTTATGCGGATGATATGGTGGAACTGTTTGGCGTCGATGCCGTTCGCTATTTCGTCCTTCATGAGATGCCCTTTGAGAACGATGGCGTGATCACCTGGGAACTGATGGTGGAACGTCTGAATTCTGATTTGGCTAATACGCTGGGTAATCTGGTAAACCGTACGATTTCCATGTCCAATAAATATTTTGGCGGAACGGTAACACAAACGGGTGTGACCGGAGAAGTGGATGCGGATTTGAAAGCGGTTGTGACGGGAGCGAAGGCGAAAGTGGCGGCCAAGATGGAAGATCTGCGTGTGGCTGACGCCATTACGGAAATCTTTGCACTGTTTAAACGCTGCAATAAATATATTGATGAGACGATGCCGTGGGTTCTGGCAAAGGACGAGGCACAAAAGGACCGTCTGGCAGAAGTTATGTACAATCTGGTGGAAAGTATTACCATCGGCGCCAGTCTGCTGGAAGCATTTATGCCAGAAACGACGGAAAAGATTTTGGCACAGTTGCATGCTGAAAAGAGAGCCTACGATGAACTGGATCAGTTTGGCTTATATGAATCCGGAAGTAAGGTTACGGATAAACCGGAGATTCTCTTTGCCCGTCTGAAAGTAGACGAAGTGATGGAGAAAGTAGCTATCCTGCAGAAAGCCCAGGCCGCTTCGGTAAAGGAAGAAGAAAACGATGGGGCCAAAGCCGATAAGGAAGATGCAGATGAGAAAGCTGCTGTCATTGATCTGGAACCGAAGGCGGAGATTACCTATGATGATTTTGCAAAGCTGCAGTTCCAGGTGGGAGAAGTCATTTCCTGTGAGGCAGTGAAGAAATCCCGAAAACTGCTTTGTATGCAGATTAAGATCGGAAGTCAGGTAAGACAGATCGTTTCCGGCATTAAATCTGCATATGCTCCGGAAGAGATGGTAGGTAAGAAGGTTATGGTGCTTACCAATCTGAAACCGGCGAAATTGGCAGGCCTGGTTTCCGAAGGCATGATTCTTTGCGCGGAAGATGCAGATGGAAATCTGTCTGTTGTCGTACCGGAAAAGGAGATGCCGGCAGGCGCGGAAATCTGTTAATCATATAAGGATGCCAGGGCAAAGCACGGAGCAATCCGTATGGCATCTTTTGGCCCCGGCATCATATAAGAGTGATAGCATAGAAAGAATACCCCGGATAAAAAGTTTTTGACAGCCGGGGTATTCTTGTGTAAAAAAATATGTGAAATACAGGATCAAAGGAAGGGACCCGGAAGAAAAACGGAAGGACCAGCCGGAAAATGGGAAAGGAGAAACCAATGATATTTGAAACACATGCACACTACGATGATGAAGTTTTTGATGACGACCGCGATGCGTTATTATCTTCCATGCCGCAGAATGGTATCGGCACGATTATCAATATCTGCGCGGAAGTGAAGCGGTGGCCGGATACCATTGCCCTGACAGAGAAATATCCTTATGTATATGGGGCTGTGGGTGTGCATCCCGATGACGCTGCCTCTCTTTCGGAGGAGAAGATAAAGGAAATGCATAAATTATGTAAACTGGACAAGGTGGTTGCGGTGGGAGAAATCGGGCTGGACTATTTCATACCGAAAGCTGCCAGAGAGAATCCGGAGTTAAATTTTGAGTCCAGGGAAAAAGAACAGCATGCTCTGCAGCAATATTGGTTTGGAAGACAGTTGGAAGTGGCCCGTGAAGAGAAATTGCCCTTCATGATTCATAGCCGGGAGGCGGCCAAGGATACACTGGATATTATGAAGGAACACCGGGCCGGAGAAATTGGCGGCGTGGTGCACTGTTTTTCCTATGAAAAAGAAATGGCGCGGGAATATCTGAATATGGGATTGTATCTGGGAATTGGTGGTGTGGTCACTTTTAAGAATGCCCGGAAGTTGAAAGAGACGGTCATGTATGCCCCGCTGACTTCCTTACTTCTGGAGACGGACAGCCCTTATCTGGCGCCGACGCCCCTTCGCGGCACCAGAAATACATCTCTGAATCTTCCTTATGTGGTGCGGGAGATCGCCCGTCTGAAAGAAATCACGGAAGAAGAAGTAATACGGGTGACCCGTGAAAATGCCCTGCGGCTCTTTCCGAAGGTATCTGTTTAATTGGGTTGACACCTTATGTACCGATTGGTATAATTGGGATAAGAAAGGTATGAATGATGGTAGAAAGGTGGGAAGTGTAATGGATACACGGGAAGCGATTTTGCAGAGTGCATTGAAGCTTTTCTGTGCCCGTGGTTACGATGCGGTGGGTGTACAGGAAATTGTGGAACTTGCCGGAACTACGAAGCCTTCCTTATACTATTATTTCGGCAGCAAACAGGGATTGCTGAAGGAAATCCTGCAAGTGAATTTTCAGGATATGGAAACGTCACTTTTAGAAGCAGTTCGTGTGTCGGACGATATTTCTGCAGTTCTTTATCAGGTGGCACGGACATACTTTACTTTTGCAGGTGTCCATTGGCAATTTTACCGTTTCATGATGAGTCAGTTCTATGCAGGCCGGGAAACCGAAGGATTTCAGGAAGTATTTCCGCTGATTCAGAAATACTATAATCTGGTGGTGGGTATCTTTGAGCAGGCCCAGCCGCGTCTCGGTAATATGCGCGGACGGCAGCAGCAATTTGCCGTAAGTTTCATGGGAACGCTGGATTCGCATATGATGATGCAGGCGCGGATGCATGAAGAACAGGAGACGATTACGATTTCCGACGAGACCGTTTATGAAATTGTGCGGCAATACCTGTATGGTATCTATACGTGATGGCCGAATCTACTATCCGATAAATAAGGATAAGATATAAAAGGAGAAGAGTAGACAATGCAAGGAAAAATTAATTTTGGGGAATTGGACCAGTATTTATTTGGTCAGGCAACGCATTATGATATTTATAAGAAGATGGGCGCACATCCGTCGAAACAGAATGGTAAAGAGGGCGTATATTTTTGCGTGTGGGCGCCCAGCGCGGCCGCAGTGTCTGTTGTGGGGGATTTTAACAAATGGGATGCCACGAAGAATCCCTTAAAGAAAGTAGGACCTATCGGCGTATGGGAAGGCTTTACCTCCCGCGCCGCGGTGGGAGATATCTATAAGTATTGTATTAAAACCCAGGATGGACAGGAGTTGATGAAGGCAGATCCCTATGCAAGCTGGGCGGAATTCCGTCCGGGTACGGCTTCCCGGGTTGCGGATATTGACTATACGTGGAAAGACGCCGCCTGGCTGAAAAAACGTCAGGAGACGGATCCGAAGCAGAGTGCCGTAACGATTTATGAGGTACATCCGGGTTCCTGGAAGAAACATGCGGCCACAGAGGAAGATCCCAACGGTTATTATAATTACAGGGAATTTGCCCATGCACTGGCAGATTATGTAAAAGATATGGGATATACCCATGTGGAGTTGATGGGTATTGCGGAGCATCCGTTTGACGGCTCCTGGGGATATCAGGTTTCCGGGTACTATGCCCCGACCTCCCGTCATGGCTCACCGACAGACTTCAAATATTTGGTGGATTATCTTCACAGAAAGAAAATCGGCGTCATTCTGGACTGGGTGCCGGCCCATTTTCCTAAGGATGCCCATGGCCTGGCAAACTTCGACGGCACGTGTGTGTATGAACATGCGGATCCCCGCCAGGGAGAACATCCGGATTGGGGCACGAAGATCTTTAATTACGGACGAAATGAAGTGAAGAACTTCCTGTTGGCCAACGCGCTGTATTGGGTAGAAGAGTTCCATGTAGATGGTCTCCGTGTGGATGCCGTATCTTCCATGCTCTATCTGAATTATGGAAAACAGGATGGTCAGTGGGTTGCCAATAAATACGGCGGTAACGAGAATCTGGAGGCCATCGAGTTTTTCAAGCATCTGAATACCCTGGTAAAAGGAAGAAATAAGGGCGTCATGATGATTGCCGAGGAATCTACCGCATGGCCGAAGATTACGGCGGATGTGGAGAAAGAAAATGGTCTGGGCTTCTCCTTTAAGTG
>CAYRTA010000163.1:0-4307 GCA_964427045.1 uncultured Hoministercoradaptatus sp.
GGGCATCCAATCGGCACTTCCCATATAAATTTCTTCTTTTCCGTTACTATAGAAATAGAAAATACGGGCATGCTCTAAGAAATTACCTACCAGAGAGCGTACGGTAATATTTTCGCTGACACCAGGAATACCCGTTTTCAGACAGCAGATACCGCGCACAATCAACTCAATCTTCACGCCTGCCGCGCTGGCCGCGTAAAGAGCTGCAATAATATCCTTATCGCACAGGGAATTCATCTTGGCAATAATGTGAGCTTTCTGGCCCTTTCTGGCATTCTCCGCCTCCATCTCAATCAGATGCAGGAAACGGCTGCGCATCCAAAGCGGCGCGACTACCAGTTTATTCCAGGAATCGGGCTCGGAATATCCGGACAGCATATTAAATACAGCGGTAGCATCCTGGCCAATCCGTTCACTACAGGTCAAAAGACCACAGTCTGTATACAACTTCGCCGTGCTGTCATTGTAGTTACCCGTTCCCAGATGGACATACCGGCGGATACCAGACTCCTCGCTTCTTACCACCAGGGTGATCTTACTGTGGGTTTTCAGTCCCAGGAGACCATAAATAACGTGGCAGCCAGCTTTTTCCAGCATCTTCGCCCACACAATATTATGCTCTTCATCAAACCGGGCTTTCAGCTCTACCAGAACGGATACCTGTTTTCCGTTTTCGGCCGCTCTTGCCAGAGCCGCAATGATGGGCGAATTACCGCTGACACGATACAGGGTCTGCTTAATGGCCAATACCTGCGGGTCCCTAGCCGCTCTCTGCACAAACTCTACCACCGGATCAAAGGTATAATAAGGATGATGAAGCAGAATATCTCCTTTTCGGATATTCGTAAAAATATCATCCTCATTTTTCAGCGCCGGTACCGGCTGCGGGATATATTTCGGCGTCTTCAAACGGTCAAAGCCATCCATTCCATACATTTTCATCAAAAATGTCAAATCCAGAGGACCATGGATACTGAAAATATCTTCATCCTTAATATTAAATTCCTTCGTAAGAATCTTTAACAGCCGCGGATCCATGCTATCCTCCGCTTCCAGACGGATAACCTCGCCCCACTGGCGTTTCTTAAGCTGTTTTTGAATCTCCTTTAATAAATCAGCCGCCTCATCTTCATCAAAACTCAGATCGGCATTACGCATAATCCGGTAGGGATGGGCGCAAACCACATCATGACTCAAAAATAGTTTTCCGATATTCCGTTCGATAATCTCTTCCAGAAGAATCACAAACCGTTCCCCGTTTTCTCCCTGAGGAAGTTCCACAAAACGCGGCAGAACGGACGGCACCTGAACCGTGGCAAATTCCAGTACTTCTTTATTCTTCTTCGCATCCTTTTTACGGATCAACGTACCCAGATTCAGGGTCTTATTCCGAATCAACGGGAAGGGACGGGCCGAATCCATAGCCATAGGCGTCAGCACCGGATACACATTTTCTTCAAAATACCGGTCTACGAAGACAGCCTGTTCCGAATTCATGGATTCATGATTGCTGATAATATGCAGTCCTTCCTTTTTCAGCGCTGCTAACAGCGATTTATTATAAACCCGGTACTGCTCTTCCACAAGCTCATGGGTCCGGGCGCTGATATGCTTTAACTGGGTTTTGGGCGTCATCCCGGCAATATCGGTTTTCTCATAACCGGCATGCACCATATCTTTCAGCGACGCCACGCGAACCATAAAAAACTCATCCAGATTCGATGAGGTGATACTCATAAATTTTAACCGTTCAAATAAAGGAATTTGTTTATCTTTGGCTTCTTCCAGAATACGTTCGTCAAATCCCAGCCAACTCAATTCCCTGTTCCAATAATACTCCGGTTTTTTATATTCTGTATAATCCATGTTTACCCCCTTACATCGACCGTTTTACTTTAATCTCAGGCCGAATTCCAAACACTTCCTCGAAGAATTCCAGCTTGTCATCCAAAAGTCCCAGCTCCAGCGTATAATCTCTGGAAACGGTCAGATGAATGATATAACGGTCATCATGTACCGCCGCATGTATCTGTGTAATCTTCTGCAGGTGGCTGCGGTCCATGGCATTCGCGATGCGCAATATGGCAGTCAGCTTTGTCACGGCCACATAATCGTCCCGGCTCAATTCCGTCCTCATACTGATGGCACGGTAAGATTCCATGGCGGCCGTATTATAACGGACAATCAAAGCCAGCATCTCCCGTTCGCCCTGGGATAAACCAATAATTTCTGTTGCCTTGATAATCTGATAATTACACTCTGAAGTATCTGTCAGACTGACATACTTTCCGCAGTCATGAAGATACACGGCACATTCCAGCAAAAGCCGTTCCTTGGCAGTCAGTCCATGGAGTTTCTTTACACTGTCAAAGATAGCCAGCGCCGACTGCAGTACATTTTGTACATGTACCTTACTAACCCCATAACGTTTACCGATATTTCTGGCAGCCATGACAATATCGTTATCAAAATTATGGGGAGACCGGATCAGGTTCATTCGTTCCGCATAATCATAGGCGATGCCATCCGTCAGCTGCGTACCCGGCGCCCAGATAGTATCTGCCCCGAAAACATCCATAAAACATTTATAAATAATCGCCGTCGGAATCAAAAGGGAGGCCTGTTCCAGAGAAATATTCAGCATCATGGCAAGTTCAATGGGCGAACGGCTGATAACCTTCTGATACAGTTCCATAAACCGTTCCTTCTGAATCACCCTCTGTTTTCCACTGTAACTTACCAGAATTTCCGGAGAAAAATCGCCCACCAAAATCACATTTTGAATCTTCCGGTCTTTCAAATGAATCTTTTTAAAGCTGACGATCTCATTACGGATAAACTCTTCCACCATAGTCTCGTAATGGAGAGAAGCACTCTCAAGGCCCGTAAGCCGCTCACGGATACGCAGGTTTCCCAACCGGATATTCTGGGTAGTAATCAGCATATCCTTGTCAAACAGGGAAATCTGCAGGCTGCCGCCGCCAATGTCCAAAATTGCCGTACCTTTGGCAATGATTTTCGAAAAATCAGCCTCCGTGCAGGCAATGGATTTATAGCCGAGGAACCGCTGTACCGAATTACTCAGCGTCTCCACATGCATACCGGTATATTGGTAAATACGTTCCACCACATTCAGCATATTTTCCGCTTCACGCAGCGCGCTGGTAGCACATACCCGGTAATCTTTTACCGCGTATTCCTTCATGATTCGCTGAAAATCATTGAGAACCTGACACAGTTCCCCTACTTCCTGGTTACTGATCTTGCCCCTGGCATAGGTTTCTTTTCCAAGATCCATACGGTGACTGACGTAATCTAAAGATTTCAGACCCTGCTTCTTGGAAATCTCAAAGATTTCCATGGCAACCTCCGCTGATCCGATACGAATCGCCGCAAATGTAATTGCTGCCATAATTTTTTGATCACCTCTTTACTGGATTTTCGTTCCGCACAGATAATCAATAAACTGCTGTGCGGTTCTGCCTGAGAGACCGCCGTGGGAAAGCTCCCATTTATTGGCTTCCAAAAGCAGTTCCTCCTCAGGTATTTCAAGCTGGCGCCGCTTTGCCAGCGTTTTCACAATATGCTGAAATTCCTTCTTGTCCGGTGAGCCAAAATAGATGGATACGCCAAAACGATAGACCAGAGATAACTTCTCCTGTACCGTATCATTTGTATGCAGATCATCATCTCGTTCTTCCTTATCGGAAAATTTCTCTCTGACAAGATGGCGGCGGTTAGAGGTGGCATAGATCAGAATATTATTTGGTTTCTTTTCCAAACCGCCCTCAATCACTGCCTTTAAGTATTTATATTCAATTTCAAATTCTTCAAAAGACAAATCATCCATATAGATGATAAAACGGTAATTCCGGTTTTTAATCTGGGAAATCAATTCATTTAAATCTTTGAACTGATGTTTGTATACTTCGATAATACGCAGTCCCTGCTCATAGTATTGATTCAGGATTCCCTTGATACTGGAAGATTTACCGGTTCCCGCATCGCCAAAAAGCAAGCAGTTATTGGCCGGCCGTCCCGCCAAAAATGCCTCCGTATTATCAATCAGTTTTTTCTTGGCGATTTCATAGCCCACCAGATCATCCAGATGCACATGAGCGATATTGGTAATCGGCACAATATTCATAGGACTGACGGTACCATCAATACGAAATGCCTTATGAAGTCCCAGCTTGCCCACACCAAAGCTTTTATAAAACTGTACCATCTGCTCCATAAAAGCATCCACATCCTGGGCCTCGGCCAGACGGACAGCCAGTGAACAGATACTATCCCGGATTCTCCGG
>CAYRTA010000164.1:0-4203 GCA_964427045.1 uncultured Hoministercoradaptatus sp.
CGGTCGGCAACGCCGCGTATAAAAGATAACAGTTTATATTTATTCCCAAGAAAGCGGCGGTTATTGATACGAATGGTTTTATATTCCGGCATCAACACAAATTCCTGGCTGCGGTTTTTATGGATATATTCCTGCAATCGCTCATATAGTGCCTCATTCCACAAAACCTTACCCTCTTCATCCCGTTCAAATAAGTCCTTATGCTGATCCTTCAGATAATATAGGTAAGATCTGGAAATATTTAATTTTCTCGCCATATCGGCCGCCGTATGATTCATAGTACTCTCTCCATTTATGCAACATTTTTTTGCTTTTTATTGGACACTTTTCCTATGATTATACCACTATATGACAGATTTACAACCGAAAAATGGATGCTAATGCTTCTTATGAACAAAGCATCTGCATATATGCCTTCTTTGCCTCTACTTCTGCCTCATATGCCTCTGCTTCTGTCTCCCAGGAGCCATACGCTGCATCGCCCCGGTGGTCCGCAAGATCAAAATGAGACTGTAAATACGTTTCCAGATAATCCGTCACTTTCCCGGCGCCGTTTAAATTCAAATGATCCCCATGATCCAGGCTATCGGTTTGCCAGTCAATTCCCAGTTCCTTTATCATCAGATTCAGGTCCAGATAGTCCATCTCATTTTCTTCGGCATAGGCTTCCAGCGTATTGTGTTTCCGGTAATTATAATTCTTTGGTGACGGGGTGCTGACCAACACAACGTCCGCCCCATTTTCCTGGCACAGCTGACGGATACAATCCAGATATTCCAAAACCACATCCGACATTTCTTTATTCTTATTCGTTTCTTTCATATAATCACTGCCATCGTAAGCATCTACCGTATCCCGCACCAAAAATCCCTTATAATTTTTTTCTTCATAAGATTTTCCCATTAAAATCGGCTTCCAGACATTATGAAAACGGAATATCGGAAAATAATAATTGCCCTTCACCGCAATGGTTGACATCAGGCCATCCAGCCCTTTTTGTGCCCGGAATAAAACATTGGTCTCCAAAAGAACCACCTTCGGCTTCTGCGTTTCAAAAGCCGTTTTCAGCATATAAAACATCTCCTGTATTTTCTGCCCCGACTGTCCGCAGATATAAGAAGTAATTCCCTGATCCTTCCATAACTGCATGGGGGAAATAGAGGTATAACTCAGACTATCTCCTACCACCAGCATATCTACCGTATTCTCCGGTTCCTTCTGAATGCCCACAATATTTTTATTGCGGTCCTGAATCAGGGTGTCATTCTTTTTCGATGCCGCTATGATCACATTCGATAATTCCGCCAATATAAGAAACAGAATCAGGAAAAACGCGAAACCTTTTCCTATTCTTTTTGCTTTTCCCTTAAAAACCTGCATATATCAAATCCACCTGCTGATACCCGGTTCCATAGGCCCCAAAGATCACCACCGCCAGTATCAGGCTGTAATAAACAGCCCAGCGAACCGGCAGCCGCAGCTTTGTAAGTCCCATGTCTCCCAGCAGTTTCCTTTCTTTCAGCATTCCGACTATGGCCACCACTACGCAGCCAGCCACAATCACCGCATAGTCTCCGTTGTCCAGGCCAAAAGATAAAAAGGTGCCATCCCACAAGCGGTTCCACTGAAAATCACGGAAAATACTTCCGAACATCCAGAGACCAGCACGCAATCCATTGGCCCGGAAAAACAGTTCCCCGGTAAAGATAATCACCCAGGTTTTCAATATCCGGGGAATCTTCCAGTAAAGTGCTTCTTCATTCAGATGACATCGTTTCAAAACGCTGCCCCTGACAGGTTCTGCGGCAATACCAAATAAAAGAATCACATAATAATACATGCCATAGAAAATATAATGCCAGCTTGGCCCATGCCACAAACCATTAAACAGCCATACGGGGAACAGGGAAAGGGCCGATACGCCCAGACGGGCCATATACTTATTTAAATATTTTTTTGCAAATCGGTTCCATTTTTTGACAACTCCGGAGACGGATACGGGATAAAACACATAAGTTTTAAACCATGTACCCAGCGTGATATGCCACCTGCGCCAAAACTCTGCCGCATTTTTGGAGGCAAAGGGCTGACGGAAATTTTCCGGAAGCGTTACTCCAAACAGTTTACCACTTCCGATGACAATATCCATGCAGCCGGAAAATTCCATATAAAGCTGAACCGTATACGCAATGGCCGCCGCCACGACTACCACGCCGCTGTAATTTTTATAATAATCAAAGACTGCTTTCACCAATATATACAGCCGGTCCGCAATAATCATTTTCTTAAATAATCCCCACAGGATGCGTACGCAGCCCTGGGATAAGTTATCGGCCGTCAGAGAATTGCCTTCCCACAGCACATCGGCTGTCTGGGAATACATGCTGATCGGCCCCTCCATAATCTGCGGAAAGAAGCCCAGAAAGAGAGCCAGTTTTCCAAGATGACGTTCCGGCGCTATCTTTTCCCAATATACGTCCGCCATGTATCCTATGGCCTGCAGCGTATAAAAGGAAATTCCAATGGGAAGCAGCAGATTCTTCGCCTGAATGAGATAAGGACTTCCTGCTGCTTCCAAAAAGAAATTCACATTCTTTGCAAAGAAATTATAATATTTTAAATAAGCAAGGACCAATAATAAAAGACCAATACCGCCGGCCAGTACCCATCGTTCTTTCTTCCTGTACTGTTCTTTGACCAGTGCCCGTTCTTTTCCGGTCTTTTCCTCCCGTTCCGCTTTACAGCGCGCCTTCAGCCAGCCCAGCCACATGCCGATATAATGGGTGACAAGTGTTGTACCGATGAGATAGACCAAAAGCTTTCCACTGATTGTCCAGAAAAAAACATAGCCTGCCAATAACAGAACCATCCACCGACCCTTCTTCGGTGTCAGTTGATAAAACAGCAATACCAGCGGCAGAAACAGAAATAAATAAATCGTGGTATGATATGCCATGAGCGCCCCATCTCCCTTCACTTTTGTACGGGAACCATTATGGAGCGCTCAGTTTAAATTGTCCGAAAAGAAATGTTAAGATATTCTGAATATCTTCCTAAAATTTTGGTATCAGTTGTACCTGTTCCTGTAGTTTATCCACAAATGCTCTGCATGGCGGTTTTGTTCCGATGGTTGTCACGGCTCCCGCCGATGTGGCCATGCCGAGGATCGCCGTCTCTTCAAAGGACAGCTTCCGGTCCCATCCGTAAGCCAGCGCGGCAACCATAGCATCGCCCGCTCCCACCGTGGAATGCGCCCTGACAGGCAGGGCCTTCGCCTGATAGCATACTTCCTTTGATAAAAACAAAGCGCCTTCTTCTCCCAGGGAAATCACCACACGGCCAACACCCTGGTCAAAGAATTTCCTGCCCATTTCGATCAATCTGTCCTGACTGAGACTGCCCTCCAATCCATAATAGCGCCTCAATTCATCCTGATTTGGTTTGATAAGATCGGGGCCTGCGGCCAAACCTTCCGCAAATAGTTCCCCGTCCGCATCCAAAAGTACCTTTCCACCCTTTTTATGTATCCGCTCTATGACCCTTCGATAAATGCCCTTATCGACGCCTGCCGGTATGCTTCCCGACAGCACAAACAAGGTATCCGCCTTCGCATACCCTTCCAGTTTGTCTAACAGCTGCTCCACCTCTTCAGCGGACACCTGGGGACCCGGTTCATTTAATTCCGTAACACCCAGTTTTGCATCCACCACCTTCGTGTTGGTCCGCGTCTCACCATTCACCTCTACAAAGTCTGTCTCGATTCCCCAGTCTTTCAGCGCACGGGTAATCCTGCTTCCCGTACTGCCTCCCACAAATCCGGCGGCAATACTGTTTCCTCCCAGTTCCCGGATCGTCTTGGAAACATTGATACCCTTTCCTCCCACGTCACTGACCACCCGGAGAATGCGGTTTAATCCACCCAGTTCAAAATTCTCTACATCTACCGTTTTATCAATGGCCGGATTCATCGTTACTGTCACAATCATCGTTGATACCCTCCCTGATATCATAGAACTATGATATTATGTTCCCCGCGGAGCGTTTTTTATATCATAGGAACTATGATTATATAGAATCCTGCTCTGCAGGATTCTCCGCCTGCGGCGGGACGCATTTGCGTCATAATTCCTTTCCGCCGCTGTGCGTTCCCCGCGGAGCGTTTTTTATATCATAGGAACTATGATATAAAAAAGCCTCTGACCT
>CAYRTA010000165.1:0-4179 GCA_964427045.1 uncultured Hoministercoradaptatus sp.
AAGAATTTGTCCCAGTCAGACTGGTTTGTGGAGGATGATGATGCTTCGGTGCTTTCCGTTTTGCAGGGGAAAGGCTTTGCGGTCATTGCTGAAACCGACCGGGCAGATATGGCCGGTTTTTTTATTGTAAAGGTACCGGCTGCGGAGGAAAATCTGGGCCGTTATCTGGGATATTCCAGGGAACGGTTAAATCAGGTTCTTCTTATGGACTCGGCGGCAGTCCGTCCCTGTTATCGCGGTTATGGGCTGCAGCAGAAAATGCTGGCTGCGGCGGAGAATCATATTACCGGGAAGAAACCCTATGACTTACTGTGCACGGTTCATCCCGATAATCGGTATAGTCTTTCTAATATGGAAGCCGCCGGGTACCGGATCCGGGCGTCCGTCAGCTGCTATGGCGGTCTGCCTCGTTATATATTGGAAAAACAGTATCGTTGACATGGAAATAGAGGATTTGTATAATAATATATACGGGCCGCTGGCAGGGGCCTGAATACGAAAAGAAAAGAATGATACGATAGGAATGCAGAAAGAGAAGAAGAGTATGGAAGAAGAGAAAAATATACGAATGATAGGCCTGGACCTTGACGGCACGGTGTTTGACTGGGAAAAGCGCATCCGCCCTCACACGCGGGAAACCATTCAAAAGGCGATTGATCAGGGGGTACTTGTGCTTCCGGCCACCGGACGCCCTGAGTGTGGCTTGCCCGAACAGTTTATGTCGATTCCGGGAGTTCGTTACGCGGTGACATCCAATGGGGCCCGTGTTGTAGAATATCCATCCGGAAAGACAGTTTACGAAGAACTCATTCCCTGGCAGCGGGCATTGGATGTGCTTCATACCATGCGCCAGTGGAATATTTCTTCCTGGGAGGTCTATTATGGAGGCAAGACTTATGTGGAGGAGAGCGAATATAAATTTGTTTTCCACGACAACATGAGCCAGGGTATGCGGGATTATATTTTGCGAACCCGGATTCCTGTGAAGGATTTGATCGGTAAGATTGAGCGAGAGCAGATTTGTATGGAGAAGCTGCATATGTTGTTTGATGATACGGATCAACGAGACCGGATTATGGAACAGGTAAAGCAGCAGTATCCGGATTTGGCGGTATGTTATGCTACCTGCTTTAATTTGGAGATCAATTCCGGCAAATCGGGAAAAGGCATTGCACTTCTAAAGTTAGGAGAGCAGCTTGGCATATCCAGAGAGGAAATTATGGCTTGCGGCGATGCACCGAATGACTGGAATATGCTGGAACAGGTGGGATTTCCGGTCGTTATGGAAAACGGCGATGAGGAAACGAAAAAGAAAGCGGCATTTATTACCCGTTCGAATGAGGAAGACGGAGTAGCTTACGCTATCGAGCAGTTTGTTTTAAAGAAATAGACGGTAATAAACGTATGGATTAAGATAGAAAAAATGATGGCCATTCTTAAGGAATATCAAATGATGACTTAGATAACATTGAAAATATAAAACAGGGACCCATTCTTCGAAAGAACCGGTCCCTTTGCTGTACATCTATAGCACATGATTGTAAATACCTTATGAATTTTTCAGATTCTCCCGCTTGCGCAGCCGGGAATCCAGAATCTTTTTCCGGATACGCAGGCTAACCGGTGTAACCTCCAAAAGTTCATCTTTGTCGATGAAATCCAGAGCCTGTTCCAGGCTGAGAACTTTCGGCGGGGTAAGCCGCAGGGCTTCATCGGAAGAAGAAGAACGGGTATTGGTCAGGTGCTTGGTCTTGCAGACGTTCAGTTCAATGTCCTCGGCTTTGCCGTTCTGACCGATTACCATACCGGCATAAACCTTTTCGCCTGGTCCGATAAAGAGTGTGCCGCGTTCCTGGGCGACGAACAGACCGTAGGTAACGGATTCACCGGCTTCGAAAGCGATCAGGGAACCCTGTTTGCGGTATGCGATGTCACCTTTATAGGGCGCATAATCTTCAAAAATGGTGTTCATGACGCCAGTGCCCTTTGTAGAAGTCATGAACTCGCCGCGGAATCCAATCAGGCCGCGGGCCGGAACTTCAAATTCCAGACGGGTGGAGCCGTCACTGGCCAGACTCATACCCTGCAGCGCGCCTTTTCGCTCGCTGATTTTCTGGATAATGGTGCCGGAGTATTCTTCCGGTACATCGATATAGGCCAGTTCCATAGGTTCCAGCAGTCTGCCCCGTTCGTCCTGCTTGTACAAAACTTCGGCTTTGCTGACCGCGAATTCATAGCCTTCCCGGCGCATATTCTCAATTAATACGGACAGGTGCAATTCGCCGCGGCCGGATACCTTGAAGCAGTCTGGCGAATCGGTATCTTCCACCCGGAGACTGACGTCGGTATTTAACTCCCGTTTGAGCCGTTCTCCCAGATGGCGGGAAGTAACATATTTGCCTTCCAGACCAGCCATAGGACTGTCGTTGACCATAAAATGCATGGCAATGGTAGGTTCTGAAATCTTCTGGAAAGGAATGGGTTCCGGGTGTTCCAGATCGCAGAGTGTATCTCCGATATGAATATCGGAAATACCGGAAATGGCTACGATGGATCCCACATTGGCTTCTTTTACTTCTACCTTATTTAATCCGTCGAATTCATAAAGTTTGCTGATTTTTACCCGTTTCTTTTTATCCGGGTCGTGATGGTTCATCAGCATCACTTCCTGATTGACGGCGATTTTACCATTATCCACCTTGCCGACGCCGATGCGTCCCACATATTCATTGTAATCAATAGTACTGATCAGTACCTGGGTTCCCGCATCGGGATCCCCTTCGGGCGCGGGGATATATTTTAGAATCGTATCAAAGAGCGGCTCCATGTTTTCGGGAGTATCATTTAAGTCCAAAACTGCATGGCCTGCTTTGGCGGAGGCATAAAGGAAGGGACAGTCAAGCTGCTCGTCGGAAGCATCTAAATCCATGAGCAGTTCCAGGACCTCGTCAATTACCTCGTCGGGACGGGCTTCAGGACGGTCGATTTTATTGATACAGACGATAACATGTAAGTCTAATTCCAGCGCTTTTTTCAGCACAAATTTTGTCTGCGGCATAGCGCCTTCAAAGGCATCTACCACCAGAATTACGCCATTTTCAGGACACGTTCCACTTCACCGCCGAAATCGGCATGGCCGGGGGTGTCGATGATATTTATTTTTGTATCTTTATAATAAACAGCAGTATTTTTGGAAAGAATGGTGATACCACGTTCACGTTCGATATCATTGGAATCCATGACGCGTTCCTGGACTTCCTGGTTTTCCCGGAATACACCGCTTTGACGCAGAAGCTGGTCAACAAGAGTGGTTTTACCGTGATCGACGTGAGCGATGATTGCTACATTACGAACATCTTCTCGTTTCATATTCATTATTATCATCCTTTGCTATATTTTCTGCTTTTTTACAACATTTCAATACTACCACATTTTGGATAGAATACAAGGGGAATAAAAAAATTTCTTTTTGCGGTTCTAAATTTTTTTTACGTGAATAGATTAAGAATATACCAAATACAACCAAGAGGAAGGGGTACCATTATTCATGACAGATAAGATTGTAGAAAATAACAAATCAAAAAATCAGGATCACGCACAACATCAGCAGTTTATTGAGAATAACCAGGTGGAGATTATGGGTAAGATTGATTCCCAGTTTACGTTCAGCCATCAGGTGTTTGGAGAAGGCTTCTATATGGTGGATGTGCTGGTAAAAAGGCTGAGTGACTCGGAGGACCGGATTCCGGTTATGATTTCTGAGCGCCTTATTGATGTTACCGAAGATTATGAGGGGGAGTATATTCATGTGCTGGGTCAGTTCCGTTCTTATAACCGGCACGAAGAAAAGAGAAATCGTCTGGTGCTTTCCGTATTTGCCAGAGAAGTGGAATTTGTGGCGGACGATGACGAGGATATGAAATCCAATGCTATTTTCCTGGATGGATACATATGTAAGCCGCCGGTATACCGTAAGACACCGCTGGGCCGCGAGATTGCAGACCTGCTGATCGCAGTAAATCGTCCTTATGGCAAATCTGATTACATTCCCTGTATTTGCTGGGGAAGAAATGCCCGGTATGCATCCGCCTTTTCTGTGGGAGGCCATGTATTGATTTGGGGCCGCATACAGAGCAGGGAATATGTGAAAAAAATCAGTGAGGAGGAAACGCAGAAGCG
>CAYRTA010000166.1:0-4142 GCA_964427045.1 uncultured Hoministercoradaptatus sp.
GATTTATTGCAGGCGGGCGTGAAAATCTATTATTATACACCGGGATTTGTCCATGCTAAACAAGTGGTATGTGATGATGAACGGGCGGTTGTGGGAACCATTAATATGGATTACCGCAGTTTATATTTACATTTTGAGTGTGCGGTCCATCTGTACCGGTCGTCTGAGATCAGCCGGATTGAGGAAGATTTTCAAAAAACGCTGGAAAGCTGTCATGAAGTGACCATGGAGGACCTGAAAAAAGAGAAACTGATTACCAGAACGGCGGGCATGGTGCTGCGGCTGATTGCCCCGCTTCTGTAGCCATAGGAGGAAAGTTGTTTATGCCGATTAAAATACAAAGCGATTTACCGGTAAAAGAGATTTTGGAAAGGGAAAATATATTTGTGATGGACGAAACCCGTGCGCTGCATCAGGATATTCGTCCTATTGAAATTGTCATTTTAAATCTCATGCCGCTGAAAGAGGATACGGAACTGCAGCTTCTGCGTTCCCTGTCCAATACGCCGCTGCAGATCGATGTCAGCTTTTTGACGGTCAGCACTCATGAGTCAAAACATACGTCCAGAAGTCACCTGAATAAATTTTATATGCAGTTTTCCGATATTAAGGACCGCAAATACGATGGCCTGATTATTACCGGAGCACCGGTGGAACAGATTCCATTTGAGCAGGTGGATTACTGGAAGGAACTGACGGAGATCATGGATTGGAGTAAAACCAACGTAACTTCCACCCTGCATCTGTGCTGGGGCGCCCAGGCGGGCCTGTATTATCATTATGGTCTGCAGAAATATATGCTTCCTGAGAAACGCTTCGGGCTGTTCTGGCATCACGTAAAGAACCGAAAAGTTCCGCTGGTCCGCGGTTTTGATGATATGTTTCTGGCCCCCCATTCCCGGCATACGACGGTACCTTCCGAGGATATCCATGCCTGTAAGGAACTGACCGTGCTGGCAGAGTCGGAGGAAGCGGGTGTTTTCCTTTGTATGGCTATGGATGGCCGCCAGATCTTTGTTATGGGACACCCGGAGTACGACCGCGTGACTTTGGATGGAGAATATAAGCGGGATAAAGGGAAGGGACTTCCGATTCAGATTCCGGAAAATTATTATCCCCAGAATGATCCTGCAAATAAACCGCTGCTTATGTGGCGGGCTCATGCCAATAATCTTTATACCAATTGGCTGAATTATTACGTTTATCAGACCACGCCCTATGATCTTTTGGGTACACCAGATTTTTCCAAGTAGGCGCGCGGTATGTCCGGCTGTTTCCGGAGGAAAAATGAGAAAAAACCGGAATTCATAAAAATAATAAGGAAAGGGTTTTGAAAAGACAATGATTGCTGCAAACAATGTAACATTACGAATCGGCAAAAAAGCATTATTTGAAGATGTCAATATTAAGTTTACGGAAGGAAACTGCTATGGTCTGATCGGCGCCAATGGAGCCGGAAAATCTACGTTCTTAAAGATTTTGTCCGGCCAGCTGGAAACCACCAAAGGTGATATTACCATTACACCGGGACAGCGTCTTTCTTTCCTGCAGCAGGACCATTTTAAATACGACCAGTATATGGTGCTGGATACGGTTATTATGGGAAATGCCCGCCTTTATGAGATCATGAAGGAAAAGGAACAGATTTACGCGAAAGAAGATTTTACCGAGGCTGATGGTATCCGTGCCAGTGAACTGGAAGGCGAGTTTGCCGAGATGGATGGCTGGAACGCGGAATCCGATGCAGAGCAGCTGCTGAATGGTCTGGGTATTCCCACCGAACTACATTATGTTCCCATGAATACCTTAAACGGCAGTGAAAAGGTAAAGGTGCTTTTGGCGCAGGCTCTGTTCGGTAATCCGGATATTCTGCTTCTGGATGAGCCGACCAACCATTTGGATTTGGATGCCATCGCATGGCTGGAAGAGTTTTTGATTAATTTCGAAAATACGGTGATTGTGGTTTCCCATGACCGTTATTTTTTAAATAAGGTTTGTACGCATACGGCGGATATTGACTATGGAAAGATTCAGCTTTATGCCGGAAATTACGATTTCTGGTTTGAGTCCAGCCAGCTTCTGGTAAAACAGATGCGTGAGGCCAATAAGAAGAAAGAAGAAAAGATCAAGGAACTGCAGGAGTTTATTTCCCGGTTTAGTGCCAATGCTTCTAAATCCAGACAGGCAACCTCCCGTAAAAAAGCCCTGGAGAAAATTCAGCTGGAAGAGATTCGCCCGTCCAGCAGAAAATATCCGTATATTGATTTTCGCCCCAACCGTGAGATCGGCAATGAGGTACTGATGGTGGAAAATCTGTCCAAAACCATCGACGGAGAGAAAATATTGGATAACCTGACCTTTACCCTGGGACGGGAAGATAAGGTGGCTTTTGTGGGCGGAAATGAGCAGGCAAAGACGACCTTGTTTAAAATTCTTATGGGCGAGATGGAGCCGGATTCCGGTCATTATAAATGGGGTGTTACCACGTCCCAGGCCTATTTCCCCAAGGATAATACGAAAGAATTTGACAACGATCTGACCATTGCCGACTGGCTGACCCAGTATTCGGAGATTAAGGATGTAACGTATGTGCGTGGATTTTTGGGCCGTATGCTGTTTGCCGGAGAGGACGGTGTAAAGAAGGTAAAAGTCCTGTCAGGAGGAGAGAAGGTTCGCTGTCTGTTATCCAAGATGATGATTTCAGGAGCGAATATCCTGATCCTGGATGAGCCGACCAACCATCTGGATATGGAAAGTATCACGGCGCTTAATAATGGTTTGATCAAATTCCCGGGCGTTTTGCTATTTGCGTCCCACGATCATCAGTTTGTGGAGACCACTGCCAACCGTATTATGGAAATTTTGCCGAATGGAACATTAATTGACAAGATCACCACCTACGACGAATATCTTGCCAGCGACGAGATGGCCAGAAAACGTCAGATCTATCTTATGAGGGAGGAAGATAACTAAGATGAAAAAACCGGTATTGGTGATTATGGCGGCCGGTATGGGCAGCCGCTACGGCGGGTTAAAGCAAATGGATCCCATGGATGAAGCAGGTCATATTATCATGGATTTCTCGATCTATGATGCGAAACGGGCCGGATTTGAAAAGGTTGTATTTATAATAAAAAAAGAAAACGAACAGGATTTCAGACAATGCATCGGCGACCGGATCGCAAAGGTGATGGAGGTCTCCTATGTATTTCAGGAACTGGATCATCTGCCGGCAGGTTACCAGGTGCCCGAAGGCTGTGTTAAACCCTGGGGTACCGGACATGCAGTTCTCAGCTGCCTGGGGATCGTGGATGCGCCGTTTGCGGTGATTAACGCCGACGATTTCTACGGAGCGGATGCATTCCGGCTGATCTATGAATTTCTGACCACCCATGAGGACGATGATAAATATCATTATACGATGGTGGGCTATCAGGTGGAAAATACCCTGACAGAAAACGGTCATGTGTCGAGAGGTGTTTGCATGACTGACAGCCAGGGATACCTGAAAGGAATTGAGGAACGGACCCATATCGAAAAGTCTGGCGATGCCGCCCGTTATACGGAGGATGGGAAAACCTGGTATCCCATCGAGAAAGGAACAACGGTTTCCATGAATATGTGGGGCTTTACGGAAAGTATGCTGAAGGAACTGTCGGACCGTTTTCCCGCATTTTTAGACCGGGCGCTTTCTGAAAATCCGCTGAAGGGAGAGTATTTCCTTCCCTCTGTGGTGGGTGAATTGCTGGCTGAGGAAAAAGCCGATGTAAAGGTGCTGAAATCTGCGGATAAATGGTATGGCGTCACATACAAAGAAGACAAACAGGCCGTTGTGGACGCGATTCGAAATATGAAATTACAGGGTATATATACCTGGAATTTATGGTAAAATACACAAGAAATACATGTTTTTTTCAAAGAACATGTCATGATTTTACCATAAAAAATAGACATGATTTTGAAAGCGTGTTATAATGACTCATAAGGGTTAAATTATATTTATACAGCTATGCCCTCGGGATAGCTGTATGTTATTTAATTCAAAATAAGGAGGAAACTATTAATGGCAAGAAAAATGAAAACCATGGATGGTAATCATGCCGCTGCACATGCATCTTATGCATTTTCTGATGTAGCAGCGA
>CAYRTA010000167.1:0-4089 GCA_964427045.1 uncultured Hoministercoradaptatus sp.
CTCGTTCTGTATATCGTCCCAGCCAATAGAGCCGATCTGTCTGTTCTACTGAGATAGTACCCATGTATCTTTAAAACCTCCTCCCTGTGAAGAATTTACAATAAAGGAATCCGGATTTCTGGAAAACCGTGTCAGGCCGCTCTTCCAGACCTGTGTTTTCTTTCCCGATAATACAAAGGCACGAAGGTCCGCCTTTCTGGGAACCATATTGCCATCTTCAAAAATATACAGATCTTCAAAATCAATGACTTCCTGGGCAATAAAACGCCGCGGCTGGGCATTCAGAAGTTCCAAAAAATCTTCCTTTTCTTTCCTGGTCATCTTTTCAGCAAATACCACGCCATAACCGCCGGCTTCCGCCACATCCTTTAACACCAGACGGTCAAAATGCTCCAATACATACTGATAATCTTCTGTATAAAAAGGAAGATAAGTGGGCGCATTCCGTAAAATTGGTTCCTGATCCAGATAATATCGAATCATCTTCGGAACAAAATAATAAATTCCCTTATCATCGGCCACCCCATTGCCCGGCGCGTTCAAAAGAGCCACATGCCCTTTTCGATAGACATCGAAAATATGAGGAATGCCAATCACCGATTCGGGATTGAAATTCATGGGATCCAGATACTCGTCGGAAATCCGCCGGTAAACGGCGCCTACCCGTTCTTTCTTACCGGAATAGTCCACAAAGTACAGGTAATCATTCTCCACCAGCAGCTCGCTGCCGTTAACCAGATGCGCGCCTGTTTTTTCCGCAAAATAAGAATGTTCAAAATAAGCGGCATTGTAGCGGCCCGGCGTCAAAATCACATTACTGCCGCCCGTATTCACCGCATCCATGGTTTCCCGCAAAAGTTCCGCATAATTGCGGTTATCCTCCAGACGATTTTCCTGGAATGTTTTCGGAGAACAACGGCGGCAAAGTTCTCTGGCAATCATGGGATAGGAGGCGCCGGAAGGAACTCTGAGATTATCCTCCAGAATATACCACTTCCCATCTTTTCCTTTTACCAGGTCAATCCCGGAAATATGGGAATAAACTGCCTGGGAAGGCAATATTCCTTCACACTGGGCCAAATATCCGCTGGAAGCATAAATAAAATCCTCCGGCACTACCCGGTCTTTCACAATGTTCTTTTCCGAATAGATATCCTTTAGAAATAAATTCAACGCATCCACACGCTGAATCAATCCCTTCTCCAATACAGCGAACTCTTCCGCAGTGATAACCCGGGGAATCGCGTCAAAGGGGAATAGCTGCTCTTTGAATTGGTTATTCTTGTAAATGCCAAACTTAACGCCGTAACGGGCCAGCAATTCATTCACTGCATCCGTACGGTTAAATAAATCGATATCGCGCAAATCGGCTCCTCCCTCCTCTATGCCCGCCCACTTTCGTTTTTGGGCATCAGAAAAGGCGCTTTGCTCAATGCAAAACGCCTTCGTTTTCGACATCTTCATCATATCAGAGGACTAAAGCCTTGTCAAGCCAGTTCCCCAAAAGACCGTTCATTTTTCATAATGACCATTCCGGACACCCAATCTGGCTCCTATCGGTCACCTTGGGAACAATAGCGAACGGCATCCCGGATGGTCTCCACAGGAATGAGCCGGATATCCTGTATGGACTGCACGCCCTTCATACATACGGCTGGTAAAATCACGGTGTCAAACCCCAGTTTTTTCGCTTCCTGTACCCGCTGTTCAGCCATGCTGACGGCACGGACCTCGCCGCTTAAGCCTACCTCGCCAAAGACCAGCGTCTTTTCATCTATGATGATATCTTTCTGGCTGGAGACTATAGCAAGTAAAATACCCAGATCAATGGCCGGTTCATTGATACGGATGCCTCCTGCAATATTAACATAGGCATCACTTCCCGACAAATTCATACCCAAACGCTTCTCCAACACAGCCATCAGCAGATTTACCCGGTTAAAATCGGTACCTGCCGTTGTCCTTCTGGGAATTCCGAAGTTACTCTGGCAGACCAGAGCCTGCACTTCAAGCAAAATCGGACGGGTCCCCTCCATAGAGCAAGTCACCACGGAACCGGAAGCACCCTCCGGTCGTCCATTCAGCATATATTCCGACGGATTCTTTACTTCCACAAGACCTTGCTGGCGCATCTCGAAGACACCGATTTCATTGGTGGAACCAAAACGGTTTTTTACGCCCCGCAAGATACGGTAGGAAGCGTGACGGTCACCCTCAAAATACAGCACAGTGTCCACCATGTGTTCCAAAACGCGGGGACCAGCCACATTACCATCCTTAGTCACATGACCGACAATAAATACCGAAACGCCCATTCCCTTGGCAATCTGCATCAAAACGCCAGTGGATTCCCTGACCTGGGAGACACTGCCCGGCGCGGAAGAGATCTCTTCGTTGAACATGGTCTGAATGGAATCAATAATCACTACCTGCGGCCTGGTACGCTCTATAACCTGGCGGATCGTTGTCAGGTTTGTCTCGCAAAGCAAAAGCAATTTCTCGTCAAAGCTGCCGATACGGGCCGCACGCAGCTTAATTTGCTTTAAAGATTCTTCTCCGGAGATATAAAGGACGGAAACTTTCCGGGCAAGATTCTGGCAAACCTGCAAAAGCAGCGTGGATTTTCCAATACCCGGGTCACCGCCCACTAATGTCATAGACCCTGCCACGATACCGCCGCCCAGCACCCGGTCCAATTCCTGTATGCCCGTATGCAGCCGTTCTTCTTCTTCCATAGCTACCCCGGACAAAGACACCGGTGCGGCCTGTATCGCCGCACCGGAGGTTTTTACCGGTCCATTTTTACTTATGGATATGGTTTCTTCTACAAAAGTATTCCATTGCCGGCAGCCAGGACATTGCCCCAGCCATTTCGGTGATTCATAGCCACATTCCTGGCAAAAGAATACGGTTTTCTCTCTTTTCGCCATAAACTCCTAAACTCTTTCAATCCGGACTGCAACCGGGCGATTGGGAAGTAAATCGACGCTGAAAGACAACTTACCACCCAGATTGGTTTTCATATTACCGACATTCGTGTTTTCAATAAATACCCGGTATACGCTATCCGCTTCCATCTCAACTGTAATCTGGGTATTCTCTGTTCCTTCTACAAAAAAGGTCATTACATCGTTGGAAAGCTGCAGATTGGATACGGTGGTTCCCGGTACGGATTCATATACAAACATACCATTTCTTTCTAATTTTGTGATCTCGCGAAATGTCTTTACTTTATATAAATCCCCTGCGTATTCGTAATCAGAAACCTTTGTTTTCGTGGCCAGTTCATAGTCACCGAAACTGATCCCCCCGGCTTCTTCTGTTCTAATCAATTCTTTCATAGATGCCATACTTTGCCTCCTGGTTTTCATCTGTTATTTACACTTTCTGCGTTACTATAGAGTATAGCTTACGTATACTAAAAATTCTAGTCAGATACGGAAAATTTAATTTCTTTTTTAGAAATCGACACGATGACCCGGTCGCCGGATGCGACACGTCCTTCCAATATCTCTTCCGCCAGTTTATCCTCTATACGCGTCTGCACGGCTCTTCTAAGAGGCCGGGCCCCATACTTGCTGTCATAACCCACTTCCGCCAGATAATCTTTCACACTCGGACGCACCACCAGTTCAATGTTCATCTGAGACTGGCAGCGTTCCTGCAGCTTCTTTAAAAACAGAGCTACAATTTTACGAATATCCTCTTTGTTCAGCGGATGGAATACCAGCGTTTCATCAATACGGTTTAAAAATTCGGGGCGAAAGATTCTTTTGACCTCTTCCATCACAGAACTTTTCATGCGTTCATAGTCCGTTTTTGATGTATCCTGCCCCGAAGAAAAGCCCAGTTTTTTCGGCTCGATGATACTTTGCGCCCCGGCGTTGGAAGTCATAATAATGCAGGTCTGCTTAAAATCCACCTTTCTTCCCTGGGCATCCGTAATATGACCGTCATCCAGTACCTGGAGCAGGATGTTGAACACATCGGGATGGGCCTTCTCAATTTCATCAAACAAGATGACACTATATGGATTTCTTCTGACCTTTTCCGATAACTGTCCGCCTTCTTCATATCCCACGTATCCCG
>CAYRTA010000168.1:0-4074 GCA_964427045.1 uncultured Hoministercoradaptatus sp.
TGATAAAAGTATTATTCGTCTGCCACGGCAATATATGTAGATCACCGATGGCGGAATATGTTTTTAAAGATATGGTTGCAAAGGCTGGTTTGACTGAGCAGTTTGAAATTGCCTCTGCCGCTACGAGCCGGGAAGAAATATGGAATGGCATTGGTAATCCGGTGTATCCGCCTGCCCGGGAAGAACTAGCCCGGCACGGCATTAGTTGTAAAGGAAAACGGGCGGTTCAGCTTCGTAAACAGGATTATGAATATTACGATTATCTGATTGGAATGGATGATTGGAATATTCGTAATATGCTGCGTATTGTTGGCCGCGATCCGGAAGGGAAAATCTGCAAGCTGTTGGATTTTTCGAGAAGTGGAAGGGATATTTCCGATCCATGGTATTCCGGCGATTTCGTAACTACCTATTCTGATATCAAGGAGGGGCTGGAAGCACTGCTTAGGAAGTTGGTAAAAGAGTACCATCTGTGACATGTCTGTTTCCTGGTTTTCGGACAGCCTGTACTCGGCCCCTAATATTACAATTCCCCTTGCGATGATTTCCGGAGTAAGTTTACGGTCCTGTTCAGACACATCTAATCACAGTGAAGAACTCAAGTCATTAACGAGATATGGATTTAGACATTCGTCCATGATGGATACGTGGTTATTATCATTCCGCTGTTCGGATTGCTTATATCTAATTTCCGGCAGACATGCATCATCGTATACATGGTTTGACCGGTAGAAACTACCGCAAATTATAATCGGTTACATAAAGCGGTTCAAACAACCGCATTGCAGTATGAAAATAGAAAAAATGCAAGAGCAGGAAGAAGGAATTGTAAATGAAAGTATTACTTGTAAATGGCAGCTCCAGAAGAAATGGATGCACAGATGTGGCATTGCGGGAAGTGGAGCGTGCATTAAAAGAAGAGGGAATTGAAACCGAACAGTTTTTTATCGGAAACGGGGCGCTGCCGGATTGTATTGCCTGTCGTAAATGCAGGGAGCTTGGGCATTGTGTATTTAAAGATATTGTAAATGAGTTTGTAAATAAAGCAAAATCTGCTGACGGTTTTGTATTTGGTTCGCCGGTTTACTATGCACATCCAAGCGGCAGGCTTCTAACCTTTATGGACAGAGCTTTTTATTCCGGCGGAGCGGCGTTCCAGTTTAAGCCTGCGGCGGCCGTTTTATCCGCAAGGCGGGCCGGAACCACAGCATCTTTTGATGTTATCAATAAATACTTTACGATTTGTTCCATGCCCGTTGTTTCCTCCACATATTGGAACCATGTTTATGGTGCGCAGCCAGAGGAAGTGGCGGAGGACAAAGAAGGGCTTATGACGATGTACAACATCGGTAAAAATATGGCTTGGCTGCTGAAATGTATCGAGCTCGGAAAAGAAAATGGTCTGACGCACCCAAACAATGAAAAGGTCTTAACAAATTTTACGAGGCAGCAGTGATTGCAGTCCGATAAAGAAACAGAGAAAATTTTACAGTTTGCGTTGGATATAAACGGAAGTACTCAGATGATTGGCAGAAAATCAGATGACAGCAGAAGGCCTTTGACGGCAGGCAAAGTGAACCGAACCGGCCGCAGCCTCTCAGCAATGGAGAATTCGTTTGCACGGTATCAACACAAGGCTGAATATATATCATATATTGCAGAATTATACGGCCTGCTTCAAAACAAGGAGGTTGACTATGCCTTTTGAAATAGTACGAAATGACATCGTAAATATGCAAGTGGATGCGGTGGTAAACACTGCGAATCCGAACCCCGTTATTGGTACCGGTGTCGACAGCGGAATACATAAGAAAGCCGGACATGAACTGCTTGAAGTTCGAAAGAAAATCGGCTGCATTCCATTTGGTGATGCTGTTATTACACCGGGTTTTGGATTAGATGCAAAATATGTCATCCATACGGTTGGCCCCATCTGGGAGGATGGCAATCACCAGGAAGAACAGATTTTGGCTTCCTGTTATCGGAAGTCTCTGGCTCTGGCAAAAGAGTATGAGTGTGAGTCTATTGCGTTTCCGCTTATTGCCACAGGCAACTATGGATTTCCGAAACCCCTTGCGCTGCAAATTGCAGTCCGGGAAATCAGTACATTCCTTATGGAAAACGAAATGCAGATATACCTGGTTGTATTTGGCAAGGAAGCCTTTGCTCTGTCGGAAAAACTGTTCAAGTCGGTCAGCAGTTATATTGACGAAAATTATATCCGCAGCAAAACACTTGACGAATATGGTTCGGAGGGTGTGTATGGTTCTAACTTTGAAACAAGATGGATTAGAGATGGGCTGAGACGAAGCAGCCGTGTCCATGAAGATGTTCGTCCTTCTCAGGCCTCAGAAGGGTGCTTCCATATGTCTGTGAGTGACGGCAGTTCTATGGCTTCGGATGATTGGGGGGAATTGCTGAAAAATCTGGATGCAGGTTTTTCGGAAACCCTTTTGAAGCTGATTGACCGTACCGGAAAGAAAGATTCTGAAATCTATAAAAAGGCCAATGTGGACAGAAAGCTATTTTCAAAAATCCGGAACAATATGGATTATAAGCCTTCCAAGACAACGGCACTGGCTTTCGTTTTTGCGTTGGAATTGGACATTGATGAAACACGGGATTTTATTGGCCGTGCCGGGTATGCTCTGTCTCACAGCAGTAAATTCGATGTTATAGTGGAGTATTTCCTTGTGCACAGAAACTACGACGTTTTTGAACTGAATGAGGTGTTGTTTGCCTTCGACCAACCGTTGATTGGCGCGTAAAAATGTCGCATACCATGCGACCATTCCTCTTCCTGTTTTCCATATAATGAAGCTACAATAAAGAAACAGGAGGATTTCAAAATGACAGAACTCGTATTTATTTTAGATCGTAGTGGTTCCATGTCGGGACTGGAAAAGGACACCATCGGAGGCTTTAACTCCATGTTGGAGAAACAGCGCAGAGAACCGGGTGATGCCGTGGTTTCTACAGTGCTGTTTGACAATGAAACTGTGGTTGTCCATGACCGGGCTGCTATTGCAGATGTGCCGAACCTTACTGAAAAGGAATACTTTGTCCGTGGCTGTACGGCGCTTCTGGATGCTGTGGGCGGTGCCATCCATCATATTGGTAATATCCATAAATATGCCCGTAAGGAAGATGTGCCGGAGAAGACGCTTTTCATCATCACTACAGATGGTATGGAAAACGCCAGCCGCCGCTACACTTATGACAAGGTTCGCCACATGATTGAACGTCAAAAAGAGCGTTATGGATGGGAATTTCTCTTCCTTGGCGCCAACATTGATGCAGCGGCAGAAGCAAAAAGATTTGGTATTGATGAATCCATGGCTGCAAACTACCATTGTGATAAGTTTGGCACGACTCTCAATTATGAGGTTATCAGCGAAGCAATTACCAGTGTGAGGTCGTGTGGCGCGCCGTTGTCTGCCGATTGGAAGAAGAAAATTGATGCGGATTACAAGAACCGGGATGGTAAGAGATGAGACTGTGATACGCTGACAGCTATTGCAGGCCAGCCGTTTTTTCGGTCACTGGACTCCGAAAACAATTCCTTTCTTAAATGAGAGATAGATAGGCAGTCCTGATACAAAGTTTATGAATCCGCCTGCCGCCATCCAGACAATTGTCGATGGAACGCTGATGTATGTAAGAATTTGCATGATTCCAATAATGCAGCCGGCAAGCCCGGCATATGCAGTCAAGCCAAAACTTAAATTTTTCTGGAGTTTCGTGGCGATTTCTTTTTCCTGTATTTTGTTCAGGCGGATTGTATAAGTCACGCCCAATAGGATACCGACCAAAGGAAGCAGTGCAATCCAATCCAGTGAATAGGAAAATCCATTGCTGCAAAAATATAGGACACCTGCAATCAGATGAATGATCCATCCAATATCGCATATGAGGCCTAAAACAAGAAATGGAATATCCGGCATCATAGCTGTATAACGGCAGCCTTCTCTGCCTTCTTGCTGCAGCTGCCGGATGTGTTCCTCCGTTGCCGTTCGTTTTGTGTGGAGAATTTCTTTCATATTTTTCATATTTATATTTTTGCTCCTATCTCAA
>CAYRTA010000169.1:0-4011 GCA_964427045.1 uncultured Hoministercoradaptatus sp.
CTGCGATTGGAGGACATCACCATTCCCTTAATCCGGCGATGGTCAGCCGCGCCGAAAAAAATCTCTCCCCGGCAGTTCTCGCCCTCTCTGGTTTCCAGGCAGATTTCGCTGACAGAAAGAATCAACTTTGGCACTTCATATTCAAATCTTCCGTTTATCAACTGTTCCATTCGTCTTTTCAAAGTGATTCACCCACATGTATAATTAATAATTGACTAATTAAATCTGATCATATAAATTATAAATATACCCATTTATTGGACATACATTATAATATGCTCGCATGAGTATACATATTAGATTATACACCAACCGACAAATGGTTGCAAGAAAAGAGGAAAGAATATGATCAAACACAAAGATCACTTCCACGGAAGTGACTTAGAAGCCATTGAGCGCATCTATCACATCCGCAAGGAGGATATTATCAGCTTCAGTGCCAATGTAAATCCACTGGGCATCTCCTATCAGCTGCGCAGCACACTCTCGGAAAATCTGGATGCCATCACAACCTATCCGGACCGGGAGTATACGGCGCTGCGAAACGGGATCGCGGTCTATGCAGGTACACAGCCGGAAAATGTCATTGTCGGAAACGGCTCCACAGAACTGATCTCCCTGTTTATTCAGACCCACCACCCGAAAAAAGCCCTGATTCTTGGCCCCACCTATTCTGAATATGAGCGGGAAATCACCCTGGGCGGCGGAACGACGCTCTATTACCCCTTACGGGAAGAGAATGGGTTTCGCATGGATGTCGGCGATTTCTGCAAACATCTGAATGACCAGTTGGATTTGCTGGTTCTCTGTAACCCTAACAACCCCACATCTACGGCCATAACCTGCGCCCAGATGCGCCGGATTCTGGATGTTTGTATGCAATACGGTATTTTTGTCATGGTAGATGAAACGTATGTGGAATTTGCTCCCGGCGGCGCCCGCCTTACGGCCGTACCGCTGACCCATTATTATACAAATCTGATCATTCTCCGGGGCACCTCCAAATTTTTCGCGGCGCCGGGACTGCGTCTGGGTTATGCCATTACCGGAAATCAGGATTTAATTAAATCCATCAATACCAGAAAGAATCCCTGGACCATCAATTCACTGGCGGAAATCGCCGGAAGACTTATGTTTTCCGACAGGGAATACATTGATAAAACCAGAACTCTGATCAGCACGGAGCGGGACCGCCTGTGTAAAATATTAAAGGAATGGGATTCCGTAAAAGTATACGAACCTATGGCCAATTTTATTTTGGTGCGCATTTTGCGGCCGGATATCACTTCGGCAGATTTGTTTGACCACTGCATCCGTCAGGGCCTGATGATCCGTGATTGTTCCACTTTTCCATTCCTGGATCAGGAATATGTGCGTTTTTGCATCATGAACCCCGATCAAAATGACCGGCTCATGGAAGCGTTCCGCACAAAATTACAAAGTTAGTTCAACGGGGGTTGAATATAAATTGCCGAAAGAAGAAGGAGGAAGGAAACTATGGCACAGAATAAAAATGATTTTACCCAGGGAAAGATCGTCCCGAAACTTTTGAAGTTCATGATCCCGGTCCTGGGGGCATTGATTTTGCAGGCTATGTACGGCGCCGTAGATATTCTGGTCGTTGGATGGTTCGGAACAACGGCAGGTATTTCGGGCGTATCCACAGGAAGCAGTATCGTAAATCTGGTCGTCTTTACGATTACAGGACTTTCCATGGGTGTCACTGTTGTTATGGGGCGTTATCTGGGGGAGAAAAATGATGAAAAGGTCGGACGGGTTGTGGGCGGAGCCATTTTCTTGTTCATCATCCTGGCAGTGATTCTTTCCATCCTGATGCTGGTATTTGCAAGACCTCTCGCCATTTTAATGCAGGCGCCGGAAGAAGCCGTCGATTTAACAGTACTATATGTCCGCATTTGCGGCGGCGGCATCATCTTTATCATTGCGTATAACGTTATCAGCAGTATTTCCCGCGGCATTGGCGATTCCAAAATGCCTCTGGTTTTCGTTGGTATCGCATGCGTGGTAAACATCTTCGGCGATCTGTTATTTATCGCCGTCTTTCACTGGAACGTGGCAGGCGCCGCACTCGCTACGGTTTTGGCCCAGGCAGTCAGCGTCATTTTATCCATCGTCATCATACGAAGCAGAGAACAACCCTTTACCATGAAATGGGAGTACATCCGTTTCAGCCCGGAAATCGTAAAATTCGTGCGGGTCGGAACACCGATTGCTTTCCAGGAGGTTCTGACACAGCTTTCCTTCCTGGCATTATGTGCTTTCATCAACAGACTGGGATTGGAGGCCTCGTCGGGATACGGCGTTGCCAATAAAATCGTCAGCTTTATCATGTTAATCCCCAGTGCCCTCATGCAGTCCATGGCATCCTTTGTCGCGCAAAATGTCGGCGCGGGATTATATAAACGTACCAGACAAGCTTTGCTCTGCGGCATGGGCATCGGTGCTTTTATCGGTGTTTTCATCGGCCTTCTGTCCTTCTTCCGCGGGGACTTGCTGGCGAGAATCTTCTCGACCGATCCGGCTGTTATTGCCCGTGCCGCCGAATATTTGCGGGGCTTTGCGCCGGAAGCAGTGGCAACTGCCCTTCTGTTTAGTTTTGTCGGTTATTATAACGGAAATCAAAGAACCTTTTTCGTTATGGTACAGGGATTGGCCCAGACCTTCATCGTCCGTCTGCCCATGTCCTATTTCATGAGTATCCAGCCGGACGCCAGTCTGACAATGATTGGCTTGGCCGCCCCCTGCGCCAGCGCCTTTGGATTTTTACTTAACCTTGGCTACTTCTTTATCCTCAACCGGAAACAGAAGCAGACAGGACAGCTATAACAAATGAAATGCGAATTTTCTTCATCATAAACGGGAAAATCGGTTAATAGATAATTCTAAACAGGGAGGCATGTGACTCGGATGAGTCACATGCCTCCCTGAGATTTTTCTATTTGATTATTGAAAATCAAACAGCGATATCTGGTTCGATTCCGGCATGTCTCCGAAAATTCCCAGATCATCCATGAAATCAATTACATTTTTGCTGACCTTAGTCCGCTCACGAAAATCATCCTTTGACAGAAAAACACCATCTCTGGCCGCCAACACAACGGCGTCAGCCGCCTTATCTCCCAGGCCTTCAATACTATCCAAAGATGGCATCAGCTTACCGTCAATTACCTGGAACCGGTGTGCCTGGGCCTTATACAGATCCACTTCCATAAATTCAAAGCCACGGGCATACATCTCCTGTACCACCCGCATATCCCGCAGCGTATCCTGTTCTTTCTTGGACAGGGAATCGCTCCGTTTCTTATAATCCGCAAGATAATATTCCAGCCGGTCCCGGCCCATACACATTAATTCATATGAAAAAGCGGAGGCACGGATACTGAAAAACGCCGCGTAATAGGCCAGCGGACGGAAAATCTTATAATAGGCAATCCTCCACGCCATCATGACATAAGCCGCCGCATGAGCCTTCGGGAACATGTATTTGATCTTTTTGCAGGACCAGATATACCAGTCCGGAACATTATGAGCCGTCATTTCCTGCTCCCACTCCGGCTTCAACCCTTTGCCCTTACGTACACTCTCCATGATCGTAAAGGAAAGCTCGCTGTCCAGCCCCATCTGAATCAGATAAATCATAATATCATCGCGGGTACAGATCGCCGTGGAAATCGTCGCTTTCCCCTCTTTAATCAGAGTCTGCGCGTTTCCCAGCCATACATCCGTACCATGAGCCAATCCGGCGATTCGAATCAAATCGGAAATGGATTTGGGCTGGGTATCAATCAACATCTGCATGGCGAAATCCGTACCAAATTCCGGTACGCCCAGACACCCCAGCGGACAGCCGCCGATATCCTCCGGCGTAATACCCAATGCTTCCGTATTTTTAAACAGCGACATCACCGACGGATCATCCAGCGGGATCGTCTTCGCATCCAAATCGGTAATATCCTCCAGCATACGGATCATGGTCGGATCATCATGTCC
>CAYRTA010000170.1:0-3950 GCA_964427045.1 uncultured Hoministercoradaptatus sp.
TCCTTTCGAATGGCAATGTTTTGCGGACAGTGCGTTTCGCATTTTCCGCATTTTCTGCACAGGGAAGCATTGGTACGCCGGGAACGGAAGGTGGTGCACATCATATATTCCCGCATACCGGTGAAGAAACTATCCGTATAACGTACGTTATAGCAGCGGAAAGCACCGGGGATGTCCACCCCGGCCGGGCAAGGCTGGCAGTAGCCGCAGCCGGTACAGGGAACCTTGATTTTGGCGTTGATGGCATTTCGGACTTTGGCGTACATGGCCTCATCTTCGGCGGTCAGTTCTCCCGCCTTTACAGATTCGGCGATCCGGATATTTTCTTTGAGCATATCCATGGAGTTCATACCGGAGAGAATGACGGATACCCCCGGCTGATTCCAAAGCCAGCGAAGCCCCCATTCGGCGGGACTGCGTTTGGGGACAGCCTTTTCGAAAATGGCTTCCGCCTTTGGCGGCAGGGAGTGTACCAGACGCCCGCCCCGTAAGGGCTCCATAATAATCACCGGAATCCCTTTGGCGGCGGCATATTCCACGCCGGCTCTTCCGGCCTGGCTATGTTCATCCATGTAATTATACTGAACCTGACAGAAATCCCAGTCATGGGCGTCAATTAACTGTATGAAATTTTCCGTATTACCGTGATAAGAAAATCCCACTCTGCGAATCTGCCCGGTCCGTTTCTTCTCCTGAAGCCACTCCAGAACGCCCAGACGAATCAATTTGTTCCAGATATGGACGTCGGGAAGCATATGCATAAGATAATTGTCAATATAGGTGGTCTGAAGCCGTTCCAGCTGTTCCTGAAAGATCTTTTCCAGCCCCTCTCTGGATTTAATCAGATAGTGGGGTACTTTGGTGGCAATGACCATCTGGCTGCGCCAATGATTCCTGGCTGCCAAAGTGCCAAGGACTTTTTCGTTTCCTTTATAAATATAGGCGGTATCGAAGTAAGTAATACCATGGGAAATGGCATAGGCCAGCTCCCGTTCCGTCTCCTCCATATCGACGCCGTTTCCCTTTTTTGGAAAACGCATACAGCCAAATCCGAGGATGGAAAAATTTTCTTTTCTTTGCTCCATGCGGGTACTCCTTTTTTACTCTCTCGTTATCAGTTTCTTACTTGCTTATGAGGGTATGCTTTCACCGTCTTTTGGCAAGGTGTTCAGATACTGCAGGATCATCGGCAGTGTGATGGCCGCCGACAGGATATCTGCGGCCGGCTGGGCCAGCTGAATGCCCAAAAGTCCCAGGGTTCTGCTTAATATAAATAGCAGGGGAATGAAAAATAATCCGCTGCGGGCGCTGGCAAGCAAAATCGCCCGGCCGCTTTTTCCGATGCTCTGAAACAGCATATTGCCGCTGGTGGATATGGGGATACAAAGCAGCGTAATACATTGAAAACGCATGGCCAGAGCGCCGACGCGGATGACGTCTTCATCATCCCGGAAAGCGGTAACAATAGGTTTTGCGAAAAGAAAGCCAAGTACTGCCATAATAACCATAAGTCCCAGACTAAAGAGGGTGGTAAAACGGCATGCCTCTTTGACGCGGCTGTATTCTTTGGCTCCGAAGTTAAACGCGGATACTGGCTGGAAGCCCTGGCCCAGCCCCAACCCCACGCAAAACAGAAAGTTCATAACCCGCGCCACGATGCTCATGGCGGCGATGGCGCTGTCGCCGTAGACGGCGGCGCAGAGGTTTAATGACATGACGGAAATGCTGTTTAATCCCTGTCTGGTCAGGCTGGGAAATCCGACGGCCAGAATATTGCAGATATCCTTCCATTGATGGGAAAAATACCGGGGTGAAAAATGGCTTTGCACTTTGCCGGCAAGAAAGGGACAAAGCAGAATGATCATGCTGATATACTGGGAAACGGCGGTGGATATGCCGGCGCCGGCAATTCCCATATGTACATGCCTGATCAGAATATAATCTCCGAAAATATTGATAATACCGCCGCTGGTAAGGCCGATCATAGAATAAAACGCCCGTCCCTCATAACGCAGAATGTTATTCATAACGCAGCTGGTGGTCATGGCCGGCGCGGCCAGCAAAATGAAACGGGCATAGGTGAGCGCATAGGGAAGAATGGAATCCGTACTTCCCAGAAGTCTGGCCAGAGGTACCTGGAACAGAAGGCCCAAAACCATAATCAGACAGCCGAAGGAGAGGGCCAGATAGAAACTGGTGGAAGCAAATTTTCTCGCATCTTCAATGTGGTGGTCCCCCAGCTTTCTGCTGATATTGCTGCCGGCGCCATGGCCAAACATAAATCCAAAGGCCTGGATGATGGCCATCAGCCCAAAGACGACGCCGGTGGCCCCGCTGGGACTGGTTCCCAGACCACTGACAAAGTAGGTATCTGCAATGCTGTAAATATTCGTTACCAGCATACTGATGATTGTGGGAACTGCCAGGGTTAAAACCAGCTTATGTACGGGGGTCTGTGTCATTTTTATATATTGTTCCTGTGTTGCGTCCTTCATGTTACATACACCGCTTTCTTTTATGGTATGGCTCCGTATTTCGTTTCTATCCTCTCAGTATATTCTTTTTTTCCGTAAAAAACAACCGGGCGGATGAGGAATGACATTGACAGGAACGAGGGCAAAGCTTATGCTAATAAAAAATCCCGGATAGAAAGGAGTTTGTCATGGAAAAACAGGAAACAAAGAAACGGCTGGACCAGCAATTCGCGTTTTTGCGGGAATTGGATAAAGAAAAGTTTATCGGCCGCCAGACCTATCTGACGGATGGAATCCGAAAGGAAAATGATGCGGAGCATGCCTGGCATATGGCAGTCATGACCATCCTCTTAAGTGAATATGCCAATGATACCATCGATGTGCTGAAAACCATATCCATGATTCTTATGCATGATGTGGTGGAAATTGATGCGGGAGATACCTATGCCTATGATGAGGAAGGAAAGAAGACCCAGCGGCAGCGAGAGCTGGCGGCGGCGGAACGGATTTACCGGCTTTTACCCAAAGATCAGGCAGCCCGCCTGCGTGCGCTTTGGGATGAATTTGAGGAAGGAGCGACGCCGGAGGCCCGCTTTGCCCGTACCATGGACAACCTCCAGCCCCTTATGCTGAATGCAGCTACTGATGGGAAATCCTGGGTGGAAAACAGCGTTTGTCTGTCCCAGGTTCTTGCCCGCAATCAACGGTCCCGTAAGGGCTCCGAGACTCTGTGGGAATATGCGTATGACCAGTTTATTCAGCCGAACCTGGATGCAGGCAGATTGCGAAATGAATAGAAAATGGAGCCGAATGAATAGAAAATGAAGCGGAACGAATAGAAAATAGAAATGGAATAAATACCTATTCAAAATGTAGGAATTGTGATAAGATAGGGTAAGTTCACCGTCTGCGCAGGCAGAAATCTGATCAAACTTATGAGAAAGGATGAAAATATGAGTAACTATACCCTTAACACAAAATGCGTACAGTCCGGTTATACTCCTGGAAATGGGGAACCGAGACAGATTCCGATTATCCAGTCCACGACCTTCAAATATGAGACAAGTGAGGCCATGGGACAGTTATTTGATCTGGAAGCAAGCGGATACTTTTATACCCGTCTTCAGAATCCTACCAATGATTATGTGGCCGCGAAGATCGCAGATCTGGAAGGCGGCACGGCGGCCATGCTGACCTCTTCCGGCCAGGCGGCCAATTTTATGGCTTTATTTAATATATGCGAGTGCGGCAGCCATATCGTGGCTTCTTCGTCTATTTATGGCGGAACCTTTAACCTGATTTCCGTCACCATGGCGAAGATGGGAATTTCCGCGACTTTTGTATCTCCGGATTGTACCGATGAGGAGTTACATGGGGCTTTCCGGGAAAATACAAGAGCCGTTTTCGGGGAAACGATTGCTAATCCGGCTCTGACCGTGCTGGATATTGAACGGTTTGCCAAAGCGGCCCATGTCC
>CAYRTA010000171.1:0-3945 GCA_964427045.1 uncultured Hoministercoradaptatus sp.
CATACCTGCATTGATCAGCAGGAGGCTCTTATCGTTTTGCGGTACCAGAGAAAAACTATTCATAACAAGATGGCCCTTGCTTTCAAAAAAGTCCAGATACATCTTACGAAGTTCATTTACGCCATACTTTTTCACTGTTATTTCCTCCTAATCGTCCTATTTCCAGATATTTAATAGGCAATTTACACTCATATGAACTGTATTCTAGCACACTTATGTGGGAAATACAAATTTATTTCACACAGATTTTTTTAAACTTCTTTTTGCCGCGCTTTAACACGATGCCGTCAGAAGAAATCGCTTCCTTTGAGACCATATAATGCACATCGGTAATTTTTTCGCCGTCGATGGATACGCCTCCCTGTTCGATGGCACGGCGTCCCTCGGAACGGGTCGCTGTCAGCCCGGCCTTGCAAAGCAGACTGATCAAATCGATGACGTCCTCTTTGAAATCTTCATCGGTCAGTTCCGCAACCGGCATGTTTTCCGCATTACCTGCTGAAAACAGGGCCCTGGCACCTTCCTGGGCTTTCTTTGCCTCTTCTTCTCCGTGTACCAGCGCAGTCAATTCATATGCCAGAATTTCTTTGGCTTTATTTAACTGACTGCCTTCCCAGTGATCCATCGCATCGATCTCTTCAAGCGGCAGGAAGGTCAGCATACGGATACATTTGAGCACATCTGCGTCGGCCACGTTTCTCCAGTACTGATAGAAATCGAAAGGAGACGTTTTCTTCGCATCCAGCCATACGGCTCCGGACTGGGTTTTCCCCATCTTCTTCCCTTCGGAATTTAAAAGCAGGGTGATAGTCATTGCACAGGCATTTTTACCTAACTTTCTGCGGATCAGTTCCGTACCGCCCAGCATATTACTCCACTGGTCATCTCCGCCAAACTGCATATTGCAGCCGTATTTCTGAAACAGCATGTAAAAGTCATAGCTTTGCATAATCATGTAGTTAAATTCCAGGAAGCTCAGTCCCCGTTCCATACGCTGTTTGTAACATTCCGCCGTGAGCATACGGTTTACGGAGAAGTGAGGGCCTACCTCACGGAGCACTTCCACATAATTTAATCCCATCAGCCAGTCCGCGTTATTTACCATCAATGCTTTACCGTCAGAGAAGTCAATAAAGCGTTCCATCTGCTCCTTAAAGCACTGACAATTGTGCTGGATGGTCTCCGGTGTCATCATCTGGCGCATGTCGCTTCTTCCCGAAGGATCACCGATCATGGCCGTACCGCCGCCGATCAGGGCAATGGGTCTATTCCCTGCCATTTGAAGCCGCTTCATCAGACATAAAGCCATAAAATGACCTACATGGAGGCTGTCAGCCGTCGGGTCAAATCCGATATAGAATGTGGCCTTTCCATTGTTAATCAAATCTTTAATCTCATCTTCATCCGTCACCTGGGCAATTAACCCCCGGGCAACCAATTCATCATAAATCGTCATCGTTTCTCTCTCCTTTTCGTCATCCTTAATATAAATTCCAAATGCATCTGGCCGCATCCGCGCGGAGCGTTTTTATTTCAAAGGAAAGCCAAAACGATTATTCTTGGAACAAAAGGAGTACTTTCCTTTGAAACAAAAAACGGGCCAAATTCCGTCCAGCATTAGGACGGAACTTAGTCCGTGTTACCACCTAATTTCACAGAAAACTCTCGCTTCCTGCCTCAGTAAGTACAGTCCATCGACGATACTCTGACCCTTATAACGGAGGTCCTTCCGTCACAGCCTACTAATTTCTGTTCGGTGTGCTGCTCCAAGAGGTATTCACATTGAGTTTATGCGCAGGCCTTTCACCAACCGGCACCTCTCTGTCCGCTCCCTCAATGCTACTTGTTCTTTTCCACGCATTTTCTGAAAAGCAGTATACAAAATACGCACTTTTTTGTCAAGGTAATTTCCCGGAAAAGTTACTAATCCCTCTTAGATTCCGGGATCTATCTGCAAATCGGTTCCGTCCGCAGCCGTAGTGGCCAGCTTGTCACACCGTTCGTTCATCTCGTGACCGTCATGTCCCTTGACCCAACAAAAGGTAACCGTATGAGGTTCTTTTGCTTTTAAAAGCCGCTGCCACAGATCTATGTTTTTTACCGGCTCATTTTTTCCCCGTTTCCAGCCTTTTTTTTGCCAATTATCAATCCAGTGCTGGTTAAAGGCATCCACCAGATATTTGGAATCGGAATACAATTCCACCTGACAGGGACGGTTCAGCGCTTCCAGGCCCGCAATGGCGGCCATCAGTTCCATCCGGTTATTGGTGGTTTTTACATAGCCGGCCGACAATTCCTTTTCGTGAAGTTCCCCTTTCCGGTCCGTATAATGAAGAATACAGCCGTACCCGCCAGGACCATCCGGATTTCCCCGGGCAGAGCCGTCCGTATATATTTTTACTACCATAGATTACGCCTCAGTTTGTTTTAAATACTGTTCAAAAACTTCCAATGTCCGGGTCACGCAGGACTCCGTATGGGCAGCAGATACAAACATCGCTTCAAACTGGGAAGGCCCGAGATGAATGCCGCCCTCCAGCATATGACGAAAATATGCCGCAAAAGCATGGGTATCGGAACGCTTTGCTTCCTCATAGTTCGTCACTTCGCTGTCGGTAAAATACAGGCAGCCCAAAGAGGCTATATGATTGATCTTCCATGGTTTTTTATATTGTTTTACCAGCTTTTCCATACCTTCAAACAACGTGTCCGCCTGCAATTCCATGTTTGTATATAACTCAGGATTCTCTTTCAGGATTCGAAGCTGTGTAATTCCGGCCGCCATGGCCACCGGATTTCCGCTTAAGGTACCGGCCTGGTACACGCTTCCAAGCGGCGCCACACAGCGCATAATCTCCTGTTTTCCGCCGTAGGCGCCGACAGGCATTCCCGCGCCGATGATCTTTCCGTAGGTTACCAGATCAGCCTGAATACCGAACCGCTCCTGGGCGCCGCCAAAAGCCAGACGAAATCCGGTAATGACTTCATCAAAGATCAGAACGGCACCATACTGGGTGCATAGATCACGAAGCCCCTGTAAGAATCCTTCCTGCGGAAGTACCACGCCCATATTGGCGCCCACTGGCTCCACAATCACTGCGGCAATCGTTTCGGGATTTTTTTCAAATAGTGCCTTTACACTTTCCAGATCATTATATACCGCGGACAGCGTATCTTTCGTACAGCCAGCCGGAACCCCCGAACTGCCCGGCACACCTGCAGTCATTACGCCGGAACCGGCTTTCACCAAAAGGCCATCCGAATGTCCATGATAGCATCCGTCAAACTTCACAATCTTATCCCGTCCTGTATAGCCCCTGGCCGCGCGGATAGCACTCATCACTGCTTCTGTTCCCGAATTAACCATACGGATCATCTCAACAGACGGAATCGCCTGACAAATCAGTTCTGCCATCTCCACCTCAATTTCCGTAGCCGCTCCGAAGCTCAGGCCATTTTCTGCCTGCTGGATCATCGCATTTAAAATTCTCTGGTCATTATGCCCCAGAATCATCGGGCCCCAGGAACTGATATAATCAATGTACTGCCGCCCATCCACATCGAACACATAAGGCCCGGTGGCTCCCTGAATGAAGCGGGGCGTCATACCCACAGAACCGTACGCACGTACCGGACTGTTTACCCCTCCGGGAATCACTTTTTGTGCCCGCTCAAATAATGCTTCTGAATTACTCATTATCCAATTCTCCCTTCATCTATACATGCTGCCAGTTCTTTCGCAAAATAAGTCAGATAAATCTGTGCGCCGGCCCGGTAAGCGCTGACTGCCATCTCACACATAATCCGCTGTTCATCCACCCAGCCATTGGCCGCTGCCGCCTTTACCATGGCATATTCACCGCTGACGCTGTAAGCCGCCACCGGAAGATGGGTCATATTGCGGACTTTTGTAATCATATCTCCATAGGAAAGGGCTGGCTTTAC
>CAYRTA010000172.1:0-3932 GCA_964427045.1 uncultured Hoministercoradaptatus sp.
TCCAGATCCCCAAGAGATGGTAAGTTCATCGAAGAGATCGGAACTTATGATCCAAACTGTGATCCGAGTGTTTATACAGTAAACGAAGAAGCGGCTAAGAAATGGCTTGAAAATGGTGCTCAGCCCACAGAAGTTGTAAGTAAAATCTTCAAATTGGCCGGCATTGAAAAATAAGGCGGTGCGTTATGAAAGATTTAGTAGAGGTAATTGCAAAATCTCTTGTTGACCATCCGGAAGAAGTGGTTGTGAATCAAAAGGAAGAGAGTAATGCGATCGTTGTCGAACTGAAGGTGGCGCCTTCCGATATGGGTAAGGTCATTGGCCGTCAGGGTCGTATTGCAAAAGCTATTCGCACAGTCGTTAAGGCTGCTTCCTCCAAGTATGACAAGAAGGTTGTAGTCGAAATTCTGCAATAAAAACTCGTAACAGTAAAAGATGATGAAATCGTTACGAAATAGGAGATATCGCCGTGTATACGCATGGCTGAAAAATGGGGAACATAGAGGATAGCTTATGTTCCCCATTTTGTGCAAATTTCTTAAAGAGGGAAAATATGGAAGAAATATTACAGGTGGGCGCGATTACCACAACTCACGGCATCCGCGGTGAGGTGAAGGTGTTTCCTACGACGGATGATCCCGCCCGTTTTAAGTGGTTGAAAGAGGTCCTTTTGGACACGGGAAAGGAATATAAGACACTGGAAATCCAGGGTGTCAAGTTTTTCAAACAATTTGTCATCCTTAAGTTTAAGGGTATTGACAATATCAATGATATTGAAAAATACAGGGGAAAGAATCTGTATGTGACCCGTGAACATGCAGTAAAATTAAAGAAAGACGAGTATTTCATTGCCGATTTGATTGGTATGCAGGTGGTTTTGGAGGATCAAAGCCCTCTCGGAACGCTGACGGACGTGCTGCAGACTGGCGCCAACGATGTGTACTGCGTAACTACAGAGCAGTATGGCGAAGTGCTGCTTCCGGCCATCGCGGACTGCATCCGTTCGGTAGATGTGGAACATAATATCATGACGGTTTATCTCATGCCAGGTCTTGTAGATCAACCATCACAGGAGTAAATACAGGGAGTTGAATTATGCATTTTCATGTATTAACCCTATTTCCGGATATGATTACCCAGGGAATGGGTACCAGCATTACGGGCAGAGCCATGGAGCAGGGCACGATAAAGCTGACGGCCACCAATATCCGTGACTATGCCAATAATAAGCACGGTAAAGTAGATGATTATCCATACGGCGGCGGAGCCGGCATGGTGATGCAGGCGGAGCCGGTTTATCTGGCCTATGAAGCCGTGAAAGAATCCATCGGTTATAAACCGCGGGTGATTTATCTGACCCCCCAGGGAAAGGTGTTTCGTCAGGAAATGGTGGAAGACTTTGCAAAAGAAGAGGATTTGATCTTCCTTTGCGGCCATTACGAAGGTATCGATGAACGCGTGCTGGAGGAAATCGTTACCGATTATGTGTCCATCGGTGATTATGTTTTGACAGGCGGGGAACTGCCCGCCATGGTTATGATGGATGCCATATCCCGTTTTGTCCCCGGCGTTTTAAGCAATGAAGAGTCGGCGCAGTTTGAGTCTTTTCATGATAATTTGCTGGAATATCCCCAGTATTCCCGTCCGGCACAATGGAGGGGCAGAGAGGTACCGGAGGTTCTTTTGTCCGGCCATCATGCCAATGTGGAAAAATGGAGGCGGGAGCAATCCATCCGGCGTACGCTTAAATGGCGTCCGGAACTTCTTGATAAGGCCGTATTGGATAAAAAGGAAAAAGCATTTTTACAGAAAATGAAACAGGAGATGATGGAAAACCATGGAAATGAGTAAGAAAAAGGCAATTGGGGATGTGGATCTGCTGCATGGATCCATTTTCAAATCCCTGATTATTTTTGCTGTTCCGCTTTTGATATCTCGTTTATTTCAGCAGCTTTATAATGCCGCTGACACCATGATTGTAGGAAATTTTCTGGGAGACACTTCCCTGGCGGCCATTGGCTGCTGCTCCGCAATCTACGATCTGTTTGTAGAATTTGGCGTGGGTATCGGAAATGGTCTGGCTATTGTTACGGCGCGTGCTTTTGGAAAGGGAGACCGTAAATTAATTCGCAAGTCTGTGGCCACGGGCCTGGTGATCGGTTTGATTTCATCGGTGGTCATTACAATCATTGGTTGTCTGCTGTTAAAGCCGCTGCTTCAGGTTTTGAATACGCCAGAGAATATTATGGATGAGGCGTACCGGTACATATTTGTCATCACGCTGTTTATTATTGTCATGTTTGCCTATAACCTGCTTACCGGCCTGCTGCGGGCCATCGGCAACAGCATAGTGCCGTTACTGTTTTTGATTTTTTCTTCCGTCCTGAATGTATTTTTGGACTGGTGGTTTGTGACGGCCTTTGGTATGGGAATCGAGAGCGTGGCTTATGCTACTGTAATTTCTCAGTTTGTGTCAGTGATTCTCTGTGTCTTTTATATGATGAAAAAGGCGGATATTTTGATTCCCCATAAGGAAGATTTTAAAGTGGATGGCCGTCTGTACAAAGAAATGTGGGCCCAGGGGCTTTCCATGGGATTTATGAGCAGTATCGTATCCCTTGGATCGGTGATTTTGCAGTCTGGTATCAATAAGCTGGGTTATCTGGTAATTGCGGCCCATACAACGGCCCGTAAGCTGTTTATGGTCTTTTGTATGCTGTTTTCTTCCCTGAATCTGGCCATGTCCACATTTGTATCCCAGAATTATGGAGCAGACAACCGGAAACGGATTATCGATGGGCTAAAAGCCAGTTACGTTATGGACTTTATTATGGCGGCCATACTTACCGTAGTGATGTACTTCTTTGCCGATGACTTGTGCCGTCTGGTATCCGGTTCATCCGATTATGTGGTCATCCATTACTCTACTTTGTATATGCAGGTTTGCGGGCCCTTCTATTTTATTTTGGGTGTTCTGGGCCAGGCCCGGTTTAGTCTGCAGGGAATCGGATATAAAGTGACTCCGCTTATTTCCAGTGTGATTGAACTATTGGGAAAAGTGATTTTTGTTCTTTTTTTCATTCCGGTATATGGCTATATGGCCGTAATATTCTGCGAACCAGTCATCTGGTGCTTTATGGCGGCACAGTTGCTGTTTTGCTATTGGAGAAATCCATATATCCGCAAGGGTATCCGGAATCATGAAATATCATAGGGTGCTGCAATGAAGAATAAGATAATGATACATGTTGATTTGTTACGGGGCCCCATTTTTCGTTCTCTGGTCATTTATATGTTTCCCATTTTGGTTTCTCTGCTGTTTCAGCACTTATATAGTCTGGCAGACACCATGATTGTGGGGAACTGTCTGGGGGAAGATTCCCTGGGGGCCGTGGGCTGTACAGGGCCTATTTATGATCTGTTTGTTCTTTGCGGACTGGGAATGGGCAATGGTCTGTCCTTTGTAACGGCCAGAAGTTTCGGCTCCGGCGACGCGAAGACCCTTCGAAAATCGGTGGCCATGTCTGTGGAAATCGGCGTTGGTACGTCACTGGTTCTTACGGTGATTGCCTTGGTGATTTTGAAACCGCTGCTGGTACTGCTTCGTACTCCCGCAGAACTGATGGAAGAAGCCTATGCGTATTGTTCCATTATTCTGCTGTTTTTGATCGTAATTTTTGGGTACAATCTCTGTACTGCTTTGCTTCGGGCGGTAGGGAATAGTTTTTTCCCGCTGCTGTTTTTGATTTTCTCTTCGCTGTTGAACGTGGCGCTGGATTTTCTCTTTATTTTGCCGCTTCATATGGGAGTGGCGGGAGCGGCCTGGGCTACGGTCATTGCCCAGCTGCTATCGGTTATGCTATGCATTGTTTATATTGGAAAGACGGAGAAGCAGCTGATCCCATGGCGGGAAGATTTTCGTCCGGAGAAAG
>CAYRTA010000173.1:0-3782 GCA_964427045.1 uncultured Hoministercoradaptatus sp.
TCTCCTTCCCGGCAGTACCGCACATATTCATGACTTCTCATGTACTAATGCAATCCTCCACAGAGTGCCTGCGGTTGCCGTTGGGTCTATCAATTACAATGTGATCCCACTTTCCATAATCTACCATGTATAAAAAGTATTCCCACAAAACAGTATTTTATTTCAATTTTTGTTGCTGCCTTATCGCAGCGTTTTTTACATTTTTGTTGCATTTTCGCAGCGGATATGCTATACTATTCAAAATAGAGGTGATAATATGGCTGAAACACTTGGACAATACCTAAGGGCAATAAGGGAACAAAATAAATTAAGCACAAGAGACGTGGAAAAAGAAACCGGCATAACAACTTCTCAATTAAGCCGCTTAGAATGTAGCCACACACGCAATCCGTCTCCCATTGCTTTAAAAAAACTGGCTCTATTATATAACATAAAACTAATAGACTTATTCCAAAAAGCAGGATATCTGGATTCTCAAGACGTAGATCCTTACATGGAATCCTGTTTCAAAGGTATTGAAAAATTAGACCAGGAAGACAAAAAACAGATACAAAGTCAAATTGACTATTTGATTTTTCAGCATGAAAAAGAAAGAGAGGCCAGAAATGATTTATAGATTAGGAGAACTGTTCTGCGGCCCCGGCGGAATTGCGTGGGGAGCCCTTAATGCCGATATCGGGGATGATAACTATAAAATTGTCCACCAATGGGCAAATGACTATGATAAAGATACCTGCGAAACATACCGATATAATATCTGCCGCGACAATCCAAAAAGCGTTTACCACAAAGATATCCGTGAATTTAACCTAGAAAACCTGCCGGAAATTGACGCCCTGGCTTTTGGATTCCCGTGCAACGATTACAGTGTAGTCGGAGAGCAGAAGGGCATGGACGGCGTCTTCGGCCCCCTCTATTCCTACGGAGTAAAAGTATTAAATATATATAACCCTATATGGTTCGTTGCAGAAAATGTAGGCGGACTCCGAAATGCCAATGACGGAAAAGCCTTTACCAAAATCATAGACGAACTAAAAAAAGCAGGAACACACGGCGGATATACCGTAGTCCCGCATTTATATAAATTTGAAGAGTACGGAATCCCCCAGGCCCGCCACCGGATTATCATAGTAGGCATCAGAAAAGATATTGATGTTGCATATCATGTTCCTTCTCCGGAACCATATGCAGACATTGACAATACCTGCCGAAAAGCAATAGAAGAACCGCCTATCCCGGCAGATGCCTTTAATAATGAACTGACAAAACAGTCTAAAACTGTCATAAAACGGCTGGATCATATCCTTCCCGGCCAGAATGCCTTTACTGCCGATCTGCCGGACGAACTGAAACTGAATGTCCACGGTGCAAAAATCAGCCAGATATACAAACGCCTGGACCCTGATAAACCCGCATATACCGTTACCGGAAGCGGCGGCGGCGGAACCCATATTTACCATTGGAAAGAATCCAGGGCCCTGACAAACCGGGAACGCGCCCGCCTGCAGACCTTTCCTGACACATATAAATTTATGGGAAGCAAAGAAAGCGTCAGAAAACAGATAGGCATGGCCGTTCCATGCAGAGGGGCAAAGATTATTTTTGAAGCTATCCTAAAAAGTTTCGCCGGCATTGAATACCCCAGCATTGAACCAAACATCAATGAATAACCTTATCGTAAAACCGGAGCTTCGGCCCCGGTTTTACTACACTGAAAAATCCATATAAAACTGCTCATCATCCAGCTTATAAAACGTAACATCTGTACGTCCATATGCCTCCAGATCACTTCTCCAAATATAAGCGCCATTCGCCAGCCCCAGCCGGTTCCTGAAATACTCCCCAAGCTGTGCATTACTAAGCGGTGTAGTAATCGCCTTATTCCCCTGCTGTTCCACCCTCAATATCAGCTGATGACCGTCATCCGTAACAACTGTAAAATGCTGTTTATTCAACGGGAAAAAGCCCGTCCGGGCCATCGGCGCAGGAAGCGGTATGTACGCCTCATTCTTATTCCGCCTGTTTCTCTGACCCCAGTTCAGCCCCGATTTAGTCCCCACTTCCCCGTTTTCCGAAAGCAGGGAAAGCGTAATTTTTTCTATATTTTCGCCTGAAAGACTGCCGACCGGCTTATTTTCCATATCCAAAACGCTGTGCGTAGGATACAGCACAACATATTCCTCAACTTCGGCATGATTACAAAATATCGTATCATTCTCTACACTACAGTAATACCGGTACGCTTCCAGGGCGTCACATTCCACCATATATTCCCTGCGTTTTTCCCCAAATGCACTCTGCGTAAAATTTGCCGAACCTGCAAATGCCACAACCGGCTCATCCCCTTTAAGCCAAACATACACTTTCGCATGTACCGGTGCAGAATCATACACATAACTGCACTGATAATGCGCCACTTCCTGGGGCATCTTCTCCTTCTGTAGCTCCTTAAATCCCTCATGGATAGCAATGCTGAGACCGTCAAAAGGAACCATTCCCACAATCAAAGATATGTCTATAGGTCCGGATTTAAATTCCTTCAAATTCTTTATCAGCCACGAAGCCATGTTCGGCGTTGCGTACCCTGACAAAATACACAGCCTGTCCGCCCCCGTGCGGAGCGGCTCAAACAATATCCTTCTCGCCAGTTCTGAATACTTCATGACACCTTCCTTTCAAACACATTAGTACCGTTATTCACTGTCATCTGTTATATCATAATACACCATCTTATCCGGCAGTTTGATATTCGGAACCCAGATTTTCTCTCCGCCCCAGCCTTTTTCTCCTGTCATCTGGTACATCGTGAGAACAATCTTGTCCGTGACAGACGCGCCTAACTGCCAGTCATTGGGAGACAGCAACGCACCCGTACCCTTCGCCACGTTCCTGTTCCTTCTGACAATCAGAACCCCCTGGCCTGCCGGTTTTTCAGCAAGCACCATATCAATAATAGAACGGAAAACACTGACCTTAAAATCATCCTCTGACTTGATATGGGAAAAAACCTCCTGCATCAGACGAAGGCTCACCTGATAACACGGTTGTGACTCATCAAATATTTCCAGAAGCCGGTCAATATCAGAAATCGTATCATTCTCCGGCGAATACGGATAATAGTTTGTTCCCCCTGAAATCATTGCCAGCTTCTTATTATCCAGAACATTCTTCCTCGTCGGATTCAATCCCTCCGGATAATAAATCTTCACATCCGCCGTTCCCCTCTCCACCTGCGAAATAATTGAATTATTTGTTGCATTGATATCCGCAAACAACTTATACAAATGCTCATCAATAAACACCTTCATAAGCCCGGAATCTCTGTCATAACCAAACATACGGCTGTGCTGCCACATCGTATCTGCCTGCGGCTTCTTAGCTGTTCTGGTATAATAAATCGTCTGTAACCCCGCAAAAGTAACGCCCCGTCCAAGCGTATTCCCGCCGATAATCACATTAGCGCCCGATGCATAATCATCACTATCCACGCCAGAATTTCCATTCATAACTAAAACATTAATTTCATCATTTTCCAGCAGTTTTTGTATAAAATCCAGAACCTCGCCAAATGCCTTTTTCTTAAACTTAACTGGATTCAGCCGCTCATACCGTTGCCTGACCTGCGCAGTAAATCCTTCATCCCTACATCTTTCCTTAAAACCTGCCAAAACATTGAATACATCCTGCTGGTATTTGCCATGCACCGCCTTCCGCACACTGGGATGAATCAAAAAATTTGATACTCTTTTTCCCGCTGTCAACATGATACCCGATACCACTAG
>CAYRTA010000174.1:0-3744 GCA_964427045.1 uncultured Hoministercoradaptatus sp.
TTAAAACCTTATGAGGGACAGTAACCGCTTATGAAATCGTGGCTTTCAAATTCCAATTTGTCCGGATATGTTACAGTCATGCCCTGCTCTTCCAGCTGCCCAATGGCTTCCGCATCCATAGAACGGCTGAGTTCACGTTCCGTCAGGCTGCACTCTTCCATAACCTCCGTAAAAATCTGCTGATACTCTTCTCCCAAGGAAGCCCATGTAGTAGGACTCATTACGAGGAATACGGTGGAATAGGCGTGTTCCGTGATTGCCAGGCGGTCATTTACCTGCGCCACGTTATTGGTCAGAATTACAGTAGAAGGATTCTCCTGTCCATCCAAAGCCCCCTGCTGCAATGCTGTATAAGCTTCGCCCCAGGACATCGGCGTGGCGTCTGCGCCCATTTCCTTCCAGAAAGCGATATGAATCTGATTTTCCATCGTACGAACCTTCAGACCCTTCACATCAGCCAGGGAATTGATATCCCGTTTGCTGTTGGTCAGATTTCGGAAGCCGGATTCCCAGATACCTAATCCATAAATCTGAACACCCGAAAGTTTATCCAAAAACTCATCCCCGATTTCCCCCAGGAAAACCTGATCGGCCTGCTCCGTAGAAGTAATCAGATAGGGAATATCCAGCGCCTGGAATTCCGGAATAAAGTTACCCAGGGTGGACTGGTTCACGACTGCGATATCGATAGTTCCCATCTGGCAGCCCTCGATCGTATCGATTTCCGCGCCAAGCTGTCCGTTATGATAAGTTTCAATCTTGTATTTTCCATCCGTTTCTTCATAAATTCTGTCTGCAAAGATTTCCATGGCCTGACCGATGGCTCCTGTCTCCGAAGAGGTTTGTGCCATACGCAGCGTAATCGTTCCATCCTGGCTCGTCTCCGGCTGCTGATCCTTAAAAATACTGAATCCGCTTAATACCAATGCGGCCACCAGCACTCCAATCGCTATGGTTCCTGATTTTTTATTCATCGCCTTTCTCCTCTCTCTTATTGCGCTTCTTTTCCCTGTTACGGTGTTACCAGGGCGCCGTCTCTGGAACGCGTCTGGGTCCAGATCGTAACCGTCTTTTCACAAGGATATTTTGCTGCTTCCGCTTCATTCAGCTCCACTCCAAGGCCCGGCTTATCGTTGGCATATACATAGCCATTCTTAAATTCAGGCAGCCCCGGGAACACATCCAAAAGGGCTCCGTGAGGTCCTTTCAATTCCTGAATGACAAAGTTTGGCGGTTCGATACCGGACCATTCCTGTACCCCAAAGTTCTGAGCTGCCAAATCAATATGAATATTGGCCGCATGGGCAATGGGAGACATATCGCCAGGGCCGTGCCATGCGGTGCGTACCCCAAACTGCTCCGCAAAAATCTGCAGCTTTCTTGCCGGTGTGATACCGCCGATCTGGCTGATGTGAACACGGATAAAATCGATCAGCTGCTCGACGATCAAAGTCTTCCACTCCCGGGGATTATTAAAAAGTTCTCCCTCCGCTATGGGAATACTGGTCTGCTGGCGCAGATTGCGCATCCAGTTAATCTGTTCCAGCGGTACCGGATCCTCCAGGAAAAACAAATCAAAAGGTTCCAGTTCCTTCGCCAGTTTAATGGCATCGGAAGGGGCGATACGTTCATGGACATCATGGACAAGCTGCATATCATATCCGATCCGGTCCCGGATTTCCCCAAAAAGCTTTACCGTATCCCGGATATATTTCTTTGCGTCCAGATACATACCGTCATGGGCTCCTATGGGCGCCGTGTCAGGCGTCTGTCCATAGGGCGCTCCGCCGTATCCTCCGCATTGGCAGCGCAGATGGGTAAGTCCCATCTCCTGGAACCGGTGAATATTCTCACAGATTTCCTCAATGTCCTTTCCGTCCACATGGCGGTAAACCGGAATCCCTTCCCGGACTTTTCCGCCAAAAAGCTGATACAGCGGCATATTGGCCATCTTTCCTTTGATATCCCACAATGCCATGTCCACACCGGAAATGGCATTATTCTCAATGGGGCCGTTTCGCCAATAGCCATTCTGGTGCATCAGCTGCCAGAGTTCTTCGATATTTTCCACATCCCGGCCAACCAGCAGCGGTTTCAGATATTCTTCCACCAGATGCTGTACGGTCAGATGACGGTAAGCGAAGGTGGCGCACCCCAGGCCGTACAATCCTGGCTGATTGGTTTCTACTTTCACAACCACCAGGTTGATGCCCTCCGGAGCCGTACATATCACTCTCACATCACTGATTTTTACTCCCATACTTTTTCCTCCTTTTAACTTGTTACTTATCATACAAGTTTTTATATAAAAACCCGTATGTTACAGCCTTATTTGTGCTCAACTTGTTACTTATCATACAAGTTGTGTGTTTTAAATTGGAAGGCTGCTATTTCAGCCTTCCAATTGCAACTTCCAAATGCTCCTCCATCATTCGTCTGGCCTCTTCGGCATCTCCTTTTCGAAATGCCTCCAAAATAGCCGTATGATAATGAATACCCGATTCGAAGCCAAATAGTTCATTCATCTGTTCATGATTTTTTCTCTGTTCCGTAAACACTTTATGCAAACTTTTTTCTAATAAGGGATTTCCGGAAGTTCTGCTGATCACTTCATGAAATTTGATGTCGGCCCGTACGAACTTGGCCCGGTCATCCTTGAAGATTTCCATCTGCTCCAGATAGGCCTCCAGGGAAGCGATGGTTTCCGGTGTACAGTTTTCCATTGCCATGACACATGCCCCAGGTTCCAGCAGCTTACGAAACTCCAATACCTTACAGATATCTTTACAATCCTCCGATGTGATCTTGCTCTCCGTGGCATCCCAGCTGTCGACCTGGCTGTTGATCAAAAATGTTCCTTTTCCCTGGTAACTTTTTAATACACCGAGTCCGATCAGGTATTGAAGAGCCGTCCGGATACTGGACCGGCTCACACCCAGCTCTGCTACCATTTCATTTTCGGAGGGGATCTTCTCGCCTACCGTCCACTGTCCGGATTCTATATTTTCTTTCAGATAGTCCACTACCTGACTGGTTACACTCACTGTTTTAATTTGCATGTATGTTTCGCTTTCTAACTTGTCTGACAAGTTCTAATTACATTATAAACCTTTTTGCCAAACTGTCAACAAGCCATTTCATTTTCGGAAAAACGTCTATTTTTCCGCCGGCAATTTGTGCATTTTGTCTATAGCCGGATCAAACAGAGCCTTTATTCCTGCACTTCGACCTTGCGGATTTCACGGGTTTTGATTTCGGTCTGTATGGACTGGATAAACGCATCAAGACCCCTGGCGCCTTCGTCTCCCATGAAACGGCTGCGCACAGCCACTTTGCCCTCTTCCTGTTCCTTCGCTCCGACAATCAGCATATACGGAATCTTCTGCAGTCTGGCTTCCCGAATCTTATATCCGATCTTTTCGGAACGGGTATCAATTTCCGCACGGATGCCGGCCTCTTTTAATTTTGCCAGTACCTCTTCACCGTAATCCATATATTTCTCAGAAATCGGCAGTACCTTTACCTGTACCGGCGCCAGCCAGGTGGGGAATGCACCTGCAAAGTGCTCAATCAGAATACCGATAAAACGTTCGATGGAACCAAATGCTACACGGTGAATCATAATCGGGCGATGCTTTTCTCCGTCGGCTCCGATATATTCGCAGTTAAACCGAAGCGGAAGCTGGAAATCAAGCTGAATGGTACCGCACTGCCAGGTTCTTCCGATGGAATCCTCCAGATGGA
>CAYRTA010000175.1:0-3731 GCA_964427045.1 uncultured Hoministercoradaptatus sp.
TTTGCAGCAGATTTACAGTCTGTCCCCTTTGGCCACTCGGGAATCCATCCATATGTCAGAGCAATTGTTAGATTACTCTGACAGATAGAAATTATAACCCAGACTTTGAAAAAAAGCAAGGGATTTTTCAAATTATTCTTGTACTTATATAACTGTTCAGCCATCCAGGCCACAGCCCGCCTTTTCAAAGGCCAGCCACTGTTAAAGCAGCTTATCCTCATCACAGGAATACAGTACGATGGCTTCCAGCGGAAGCATTTCCATATTCACAAACCCGCCAACCACAGGAAATACTTTTCTCTCCTCCGTATACTCTATTGCACAGGTCTGCAGAATGCGTATCATACACGTATCCTTGGTCCGGGGAATGCCAGTCTCCCATACCGGGATTTCCACCTGCGTACGGTTATTGTTATTGTTTATAATTACCACAATGCGTTCCCGGTCGGAAAAGCGGCCATAGGCTATCACATTGTAGGCGCCGGCCAGATATTTCAGAGAACCTGTCTTTAGGATCTGATACTTTTTATGAAGGCGGATCGCTGCCTTATAAAAGCCAATTAAATACTTATCTTCTCTTCCCCAGGGATAAGTCCGGCGGTTATCCGGATCCGTGAATCCACAGACACCTGCTTCATCTCCATAATATAAAGTAGGAGCGCCTGGCCATGTCATCTGAATTACCACCGCCTCACACAATACTGCCTGATTAATGTTTTCTTCAGCCACATGAGACCCTACGGTAGCGATACGTCCAACTCTGCCGTTGGTACGACTTAAGAAACGGGAATGATCATGGTTATCCAGCTGGTTCATAGCAGTCTGCATCGTCGGCGCATAGAAACGGGAACTATTATATCTCATGGCATCCCAGAAACTATCTGCATTTCCTTTCAGATCCTCCCGATATTGGTCGCTGTGCTTCTCCATACCAGTTAAAAACCAGGAAACGGGTTCCATAAAGGCGTCGTAATTCATAACCGTATCCCACTCATCGCCCTGCAACCACATACTGGCATCTCCATAGTGTTCCGCGATAATCAGGGCTTCCGGATTAGCTTCCTTCACCTCATGACGAAATTCTTTCCAAAACAGATGATTGTATCCCGGACTGTGTCCCAGATCCGCCGCCACATCCAGACGCCATCCGTCAATATTATAAGGCGGAGAAACCCATTTTTTGGCTATACGCATAATATATTTCTGAAGCTTTGGAGAATCCTCATAATTCAGTTTCGGCAGCGTGTCATGCCCCCACCAGCCGTCATAAAATTCATTATAGGGCCAGTTGTGCTCATTATTGAATTTAAAGAAGCTATTATAAGGACTATCCTGCGCGATATAGGCGCCCGGACGGTATCCTTCCTGATGTTCATAGATCCGCTCCCGGTCCAGCCATTTATTAAAGGAACCGCAATGATTGAATACACCGTCCAAAATAATCTTCATACCACGGCGGTGAATTTCTTCTACCAATTGAATGAAAAGTTCATTGCTGGCTTCCAGATTCTTATGATTGGTTACACGTTGGATAAAGCGGCCCGCATGGCTGTTGTCGTGATCTCCGGCAGCCAGCAGTTCTCCCTCATCTTCCACAATCTTGCCAAAATGCGGATCAATATAATCATAGTCCTGACAATCGTATTTATGATTGGACGGAGAAACAAATACAGGATTCAGATAAATAACATCCACTCCCAGATCCTGCAGGTAATCCAATTTATCCATGACGCCCTGTAAATCGCCGCCATAGAAATTATTCACATCCATAAGATCGGGCAGTTTATTCCAGTCCGTAACCTGATTGGTCTGTGCGTTAATATAATAGTATTCCCCTGTCTGTACATCATTGCTCGTATCGCCATTACAGAAACGATCTACAAAAATCTGATACATGACAGCACCCTTAGCCCAGTCCGGCGTTTTAAATCCGGGTATAATTCCAAAGGAATACTGTTCCTGCAACTGACGTGTAACACCCAATTCATTATAATAACAGATGATTTTTCCCGATTGTATTTCAAAATAATAATGAATGGGATCAATGCCTACTTCCACCTGTATGCTATAGTAGTCAAAACCATTTTTGCTTTCAGCCAGTTCCATCTGTCTTCTGGTTGTTCCGCTGATAAAATATACTGCATCCACATTATTTTTCAAGGCGCGAAAACGAATCGTCACCACATCACCCGTTACCGGTTCAAAAGGAGTTCGATAATTTTCTGATTCGTCACTGAAGAGGGCCTGTTTACAAAACACAGGTTTCATCTTGGAAATATATTCCTGATAGTTAATCTCATGCTCCATAATACTATTCTTCCTCTTTTATGATGATTTTTACCATAATACAATGCACAATTATGGCAGTTTATTTATTTTATCGTATCATCCCCTAAATTACAACCCAAAAATGTAACTAAAACTCAATTCCCGTAACTATTCGGCCATAAGCTGCTTTAGCAGCGGCCAGCTTTTGAAAAAGGCGGACTGCGGCCTGGATGACTGAATAGTACAAAGTAAAAAAGACAGCCAAGGCTGTCTTTTTTGGAGAAGGTATTTCTTCTTATGGGGTGTAGCAAAAACTATATAATGTATTGGGGGGTTTTTACGGTTATTATATTACCACGGCCCACCCGAAAAGTCTGCACAAACCTGTCTGAAATTTCTATATTTTTTTATACATTTTTTTAAAGATTATTTTCTTCGGCAATTTTCTCATCGGAATTTTGACTAATTTTATTGTCAAAAAGCGCTTCAAACTCTTGATTACCGATTTTTTCTTTTTCCAGAAGCAGTTTCGCACAGCGATGAAGCACATCTTCATGAGCCATAATAATCGTTTTTGCCTTTTCATAGCACTCATCGATGATACGTTTTACTTCTCTGTCAATAGCCGAAGCGGTTTCTTCACTGAATCCGCGGGCGTGGGCAAGATCACGGCCAATAAATACTTCGTCCTGATCGTCCCCATAATTAACCATACCCATAGTGGAAGACATGCCATATTTTGTTACCATGGCTTTGGCAATCTGTGTCGCCTGCTTGATATCCTGGGAAGCGCCGGTGGTAATATCGTCAAAAATCAGTTCTTCCGCAATACGGCCGCCCAGGCATACCTGGATATGCTCCAGCATCTTTCCTCTGGTATTGAACATCTCATCCTTATTTGGCAAAGGCATCGTATAACCTGCCGCTCCCATGCCTGTAGGAATAATGGAAATCGTATAAACCGGATCCATCTGGTCCAGTACGTGAAACAGAATGGCGTGGCCCGTCTCATGATAAGCCGTAATCCGTCTCTCCTTCTCGGAGATCACACGGCTATGCTTCTCCGTTCCAATTCCCACCTTTACAAAAGCGCCTTCAATATCCGGCTGTGTAATGAAGGTTCTTCCGACTCTGGCAGCATGAATGGCAGCCTCATTAATCAGGTTTTCCAGTTCCGCTCCGGAGAATCCCGCTGTTGTCTGGGCAACATGCTCCAAATCCACGTCACCGCCTACACAGCGGTTCTTAGCATGTACTTTCAGAATTGCCAGACGTCCTTTCACATCCGGTGCGCCCACAGCAACATGACGGTCAAACCGGCCCGGACGCAAAATCGCCGGATCCAGAATATCCACACGGTTCGTTGCCGCCAGGACAATAATTCCTTCGTTGGCGCCAAAACCATCCATTTCCACCAAAAGCTGGTTCAACGTCTGCTCTCTTTCATCGTGGCCGCCGCCCAT
>CAYRTA010000176.1:0-3543 GCA_964427045.1 uncultured Hoministercoradaptatus sp.
AATGCCGTATTGGACTGCCTGCGGCAAATACAGGAGGTTATCTTCGATCATGATTTTATCATGTCAGAATATTTATAAATCGTTCGGTACCACAGATATTTTAAAAGATGTTTCGTTTCATATAGAGGAGCGGGAAAAGGCTGCTCTGATCGGACCAAATGGCGCCGGAAAATCCACATTATTTAAAATCATTATGCAGGAAATGAAAGCCGATTCCGGCGAGGTGATTTTAGCCAAGGGAAAATCCATCGGCTATCTGGCCCAGCACCAGGATATGGACAGCAAACGTTCTATCTATGAGGAACTTTTGGAGACCCGCAGATATCTTCTGGACATGGAAGAGCGCATCCGTTCTATGGAAGAGGCCATGAAATCCGCCTCACAAAGCCAGCTGGAATCCCTTCTGGCGGACTACTCCCGCACCACCCATCAATTTGAACTGGAAAACGGATATGCCGTCCGCAGTGAAGTCATCGGTGTGCTAAAGGGCCTGGGATTTGAGGAAGAGGATTTTTCCAAAGAAGTCAACACTCTCTCCGGCGGCCAAAAGACCCGCGTAGCTTTAGGTAAACTGCTTCTTTCCAACCCGGACATCATTCTTTTGGATGAGCCAACCAACCATTTGGATATGAATTCCATCGCATGGCTGGAAACCTATCTGATCAATTATCACGGCGCTGTATTAATTGTTTCCCATGACCGCTATTTTCTGGACCGAGTGGTTACGAAGGTGGTGGAAATCGAACACGGTAAAGTGCGCAGTTTTAATGGCAACTACTCTGCCTATGCCGAAAAGAAAGCCATGATCCGGGATGCGGAATACAAAGCATGGCAAAACCAGCAGCAGGAAATCCGGCATCAAGAAGAAGTGATTGCAAAACTAAAGTCCTTTAACCGGGAAAAATCCATCCGCAGGGCCGAAAGCCGGGAAAAGATGCTGGATAAAATAGAGGTATTGGAAAAGCCCGTGGAAGAAAATACCCAGATGAATCTGACTTTATCACCCAGGATCACCAGCGGAAATGATGTGCTGGAAGTCCGGGGCCTTGCGAAATCGTTTCCCGGACAACCGCTGTTTACAGATATTGATTTTTCAATTAAACGGGGCGAACGGGTGGCCATCATCGGAAACAACGGAACCGGAAAAACTACGCTTTTAAAGATCATCAATGGACTGCTTACTGCCGATGAAGGGGAACTGGAACTTGGAGCCAAAGTACAGATCGGTTATTACGATCAGGAACACCACGTTTTGGATATGAAGAAAACAATATTTGAAGAAATCTCCGATGCCTATCCCTATCTGACCAACACAGAAATCCGTAATGTACTGGCTGCTTTTCTGTTTACGAACGATGAAGTATTTCAACTGATTGAAACCTTAAGCGGCGGGGAGCGGGGACGGGTTTCTCTGGCAAAGCTTATGCTTTCTGAAGCCAACTTTCTGATCCTGGACGAGCCGACCAACCATTTGGATATTGATTCCAAAGAAATTCTGGAGCGGGCCCTCACGAATTATACCGGTACTTTATTATATGTATCCCATGACCGTTATTTCATCAACCAAACGGCTACCCGTATTCTGGAACTGACCAACCAATCCATGGTCAATTATATCGGTAATTATGATTATTATCTGGAAAAGAAAGAAGAATTGACCCGCATCTATGCTCCGGAACTGGAAAAGGAAGCGGAGACGGATACCGTCTCTGCCAATAAACTGGAATGGCAGCAGAAAAAAGAAGAACAGGCCCGGCAGAGAAAACGGGAAAATGATCTGAAAAAGACAGAGGCTGAGATCGAAAGGCTGGAGCAGCTGGATGTCTCGATCGACGAACAAATGAACGATCCAAAGATCGCCGTCAATCCCGCCGAATGCGTCCGTCTCTCCAAAGAAAAAGCCACAATCGCCCAAAAGCTGGAGGAATTGTATGAAAAATGGGAGACCCTGGCAGAATCCTGAAAGTTCCTGGCAGGATCAAAAACCACATAAAAACAGACAGGAGTCCTTCTCCATAAAAAGTCAAAAATGGCAGGTGATGTTCTTTCACCTGCCACTTTATATTAGTTCTTATTTTGCCTGAATGTAACCTTTTGCTTTCAAAGCTTCTGCACACAATACTGCTCCGCCTGCCGCACCGCGAACCGTGTTATGTGCCAGACCAATGAACTTCCAGTCATAAACTTTATCCTCACGGATACGTCCGATGCTGACGCCCATACCACGCTCATAATCCACATCTGCCTTTACCTGAGGACGATTATCCTCTTCCAGATACTGGATAAACTGCTTCGGCGCGCTGGGAAGTTCGGCTTCCTGTGGGAATCCTTTAAAGTTTACCAATTTCTCAATCAGCTGCTCTTTAGTCGGATTTCTACGGAATTTCACAAAGACAGCGGCTGTATGGCCATTTAAAACCGGAACACGGACACACTGACAGGTGATGACAGGCTCCTGTGCCTTCACAATGACGCCATCTTCAATATGGCCCCAGATACGAAGCGGCTCCTGCTCACTCTTCTCTTCCTCACCGCCGATATACGGAATAATATTTTCTACCATTTCCGGCCAGTCCTTAAAGGTCTTGCCTGCTCCGGAAATTGCCTGATATGTGGTAGCGACCACCTCATAAGGTTCAAACTCTTTCCATGCAGTCAGAGCAGGCGCATATGCCTGAATAGAACAATTGGGTTTTACAGCGATAAATCCGCGGGTGGTGCCCAGACGTTCTTTCTGATATTTGATCACGTCAAAATGTTCGATGTTAATCTCCGGCACTACCATTGGTACATCCGGTGTCCATCTGTGGGCACTGTTATTAGATACCACTGGTGTCTCTGTTTTTGCATATGCTTCCTCGATAGCTTTGATCTCATCTTTGGACATATCTACGGCCGAGAATACGAAATCAACGGTAGACGCAACCTGCTCCACCTCATTCACATTCATAACAACCAGTTTTTTCACAGCTTCCGGCATCGGCGTATCCATTTTCCAACGGCCGCCTACCGCTTCCTCGTATGTTTTACCGGCACTTCTTGGACTTGCGGCCACGGTTACAACCTCAAACCAGGGATGATTCTCCAAAAGAGAGATGAATCTCTGGCCAACCATACCTGTCGCTCCCAGAATACCAACCCTTAATTTTTCACTCATCACACATTCACTCCTCATAATTTTTCTTATGGTGTTTTTCGCACGCGCACATTTGTGTTTTTGTCGTACTACGTTATACTATACCACTTTTTCTAAAAAAGCAACCCTTTTATGCTTCTTCCAGATATTTTTTATTGGCATCAACGACTTTTTTCATGGCTTCCGGGCCAGGCGCTCCTATAGTCACACGTTTTTCCACACAGGTTTTTAAGGATACGGCGTCATAGATGTCTTCCTCAAATTTGTCGCTGACAGACTGAAGTTCCTCAAGAGAAAGCGCATCAATAGAAGTATTCTTTTCTATGCAATACAGTACCAGTCTGCCGATGATACCGTGGGCATCTCTGAAAGGAACTCCTTTATTTACCAGATAATCCGCCGCATCG
>CAYRTA010000177.1:0-3496 GCA_964427045.1 uncultured Hoministercoradaptatus sp.
ATGTATATGTAACTATATGCAGTAATGAGAGGAGAGCAATTATGAAATTAAAGGATACGGGCTTAACCGCCCAGCAAATCAAAGATCTTGTCAGCAAGTATATGATTGAGACTTACGAGCGTTTCGATTTCCTTGCTGAGACAGCGGAAGGTATGTATATATATGATGAGAATGGAACGCCGTATCTGGATTTTTATGCAGGTATCGCCGTAAACTCTGCCGGTAACCGGAACCCGAAAGTCGTTGCCGCAGCAAAAGATCAGCTGGATGATATCATGCATACCTTCAACTATCCGTATACCATTCCCCAGGCGCTTTTGGCCCAAAAGGTATGTACCACCATTGGTATGGATAAGATTTTCTATCAGAACTCCGGTACGGAGGCCAATGAGGCAATGATTAAGATGGCCCGTAAATATGGTGTGGAAAAATATGGACCCCATAAATATAATATTGTAACTGCAAAGATGAGTTTTCATGGCCGTACCTTTGGTTCTATGGCGGCCACCGGCCAGCCGGATAATGCCTGCCAGATTGGATTCGGTGATATGACGCCTGGTTTTTCCTATGCGGAATTTAATAACCTGGGTTCCTTCAAGGCAGCCTGCACGGAAAATACCATTGCAATCATGGTAGAGCCGGTACAGGGCGAAGGCGGCGTTCATCCTGCAACGAAAGAATTCCTGTGCGGTCTGCGTGAGTACTGTGATGAGAAGGGAATGCTGCTGCTTCTGGATGAGGTACAGACCGGATGGTGCCGGACCGGTGCCGTGATGTCTTATATGAATTACGGTATCAAACCGGATATTGTATCTATGGCAAAGGCTTTGGGCGGCGGTATGCCGATCGGCGCGATCTGTGCAACAGAGGAAGTGGCCAAGGCTTTTACCGCAGGTTCCCATGGAACAACCTTTGGCGGACATCCGGTATCCTGCGCTGCCGCGCTGGCAGAGGTGGATGAACTTCTGGACAGAGATCTTGCGGGCAACGCGAAGAAGATGGGTGATTATTTCTCAGAGAAGCTGGTTACCCTTCCTCACGTAAGCGAGGTTCGTCATCAGGGCTGTCTGATCGGTGTGGAATTTGATGAAACCATAAATAGTGTAGAGTTGAAACATAAATGTCTGGATAAACATCTTTTGGTAACCGCTATTGGCAGCAGTGTCATTCGTATGGTACCGCCGCTGATTCTTACGGAGGCCGATTGCGATAAGGCTTTTGAAATTATGAAAGAGGCAGTAGAGGAACTGATGTGAGATTGTGACAAATGTGCCGGCCATGAGCAGTCATGGCCGGGCATAACATAAAAGGCATAACATAAAAGGTATAACATAAAGGACAAGACATAAAGGACACAACATAAGGGACATAGCATAAAGGACATAGCAAAAAGGTCATACATACCGTAAAGGGAGGAGAACAAATATGAGTAACAGAATTATTTCGATTGGTTGTGAATATGGAAGCGGTGGTCCGGCAGTCGGCAAGATAATTGCGGATGATCTGGGTATCGAATATTATGACCGTGACCTGATCGACCAGATTATTGAGCGGACTGGCGTATCCCAGCAGCTTTTGGATATGGCGGATGCCGGTATCGATGTGAAAGGGCGCAGCAAGAATCATGCGCAGGCGGGAGGACCGACAAAATATACGAATCTGACAGAACGGGTTGTTTACATTCAGACGCAGGTGGTAAAGAAATTGGCGGAACGTTCTTCCTGTGTGATTATCGGCCGCTGTGCGGATTATATTTTAAGAGATCATGACAATTGCCTGAATGTATTTATCTATGCGCCGGAAGAGGTTCGCATTAAAAATGTCATGGAAGTAAAAGGCTGTAATGTGGAAACGGCAAAGAAATTAATTGAAGAGAATGACCGTATGAATCATGCGAGATATAAACAGATGACGGGTACCTACCGGGGAGACCGGCATAACCGCCACATTCTGATCGATTGTAATTATCTCGGTGTGGAAGGAACGGCAAAGTTTATCGAAAGTTTGATCGCATTAAAATAAAATGGTAGCAGACAATGGTGTCAGATAAAAGCCAAATGGCTTTACATCTAACACTTTTTTTATTTTATTAGGAAAGAATCCTGGGAAGGCAGAATTGTTTCTTGATTGATTTATCAAATAAATATTGATAGGGAAGGATGTATTATATGGAAAATAAAAAAGCTTCTGATTTTGATAAAGTGCTTGGCGCATGGGATATTCTGGTAATTGCATTTGGCGCGATGATTGGCTGGGGCTGGGTGGTATCTTCCGGTGACTGGATTGGCTCCGGCGGTGTGGTAGGCGCCATGCTCGGTTTTGTCGTAGGCGGTATTATGGTATTTTTCGTGGGCCTGACGTATGCGGAATTGACAGCGGCCATGCCTCAGTGTGGCGGTGAGCATGTGTTCAGTCACAGGGCCATGGGTTCTACCGGTTCTTTTATTTGTACCTGGGCCATCGTTCTCGGCTATGTCAGCGTTGCCTGCTTTGAGGCATGTGCGCTCCCGACGATTATTACATACATTTATCCGGGATTTTTAAAAGGTTATCTGTATACGGTGGCTGGCTTTGACGTATATGCTTCCTGGCTGGCGGTGGCCGTTATTGTGGCTGTTTTCATGACTTATATCAATATTCGCGGTGTAAAAACCGCGGCTATTTTACAGACCATTCTCACGGTTATTATCGGTGTGGTAGGTATTCTTCTGGTAGTGGCTTCCGTAGTCACCGGGGACATCTCCAATGTGGAAGGACAGGTATTTGCACAGGATACTTCTGTAATTGGTTCCGTGTTTAGAGTGGCCCTTTTAACTCCGTTTTTCTTTATTGGCTTTGATGTTATTCCTCAGGCAGCAGAGGAAATCGATGTAGATCTGAAAAAGATTGGAAAAATTTTGATTCTTTCTATTGTTATGGCGGTTGTATTTTATGCATTGGTAATCTTTGGCGTGGGCTATGTCATGTCAACTGCAGATATTGCCGCCTCCGCGGAAGGCAGTGGCCTGGTTACGGCGGATGCCATGGCTAAAGCTTTCAGCAGTGCAATCATGGCAAAGGTATTGATTATCGGCGGTATGTGTGGTATCGTCACGAGCTGGAACTCTTTCCTGATGGGCGGCAGCCGGGCAATGTATTCCATGGCGGAATCTTATATGATTCCCAAATTATTTTCAAAACTGCATCCAAAATACAAAACCCCGATCAATTCTTTGTATCTGGTCGGTTTGCTGACAATTCTGGCTCCTTTCGCAGGGAGGAAGATGCTGGTGTGGATTGTCGATGCCGGTAACTTTGGATGCTGCGTGGCTTACTGTATGGTATCCATTTCTTTCCTGATTCTGAGAAAGAAAGAGCCGGATATGGCCAGACCGTATCGGGTGCCTGCTTATAAGTTTGTAGGTATTATGGCTATTTTGATGTCCGGTTTCATGGTTGTGTGTTATCTGGTTCCGGCTTCCGGTTCCGCGCTGGTATGGCAGGAATGGCTGATGGC
>CAYRTA010000178.1:0-3397 GCA_964427045.1 uncultured Hoministercoradaptatus sp.
CATTCCCTCTGTACACAATTCAGGCACAAATGAAAATTTCTCTTTTCCATCTATATATGCATACACTATGGGATAAACTTTATTTTCAAATAAATCATCTAACACTTCATACACCGAAGTATCAAAATAGTTTGCAATCAGGATATTTTCTGTTACATTATCAATTACAAACGCTCCGTTGTATACAATCAGCGGAATTTTGGCAACTATTCCCTTAGTTGCTTTTTTAGCAGTTATCAAAGACCGGGCAGTTGCATAGGAAAAAATCATCCCTCGTTCAGTCAAATCATTTATCACACTATTTGTAAAGCCTGAAGTTCTCTCATTGTTTCTTAATAATGTTCCGTCCAAATCGGATACATATAAAGTTTTCATATTTTTACACCTACAATTTCTGAGTTATTGATTTCTGTGACATATACATTGTATCACTCAGATATGAATTTTTCCATCATAATCCTACCTTGTACGAAATAACCGAGATAGCCATCCTACTTATGTGAAAAACAAGAGGGTGAAAGCAATAAATGCTTTCACCCTCGCATATTATGGTATTCCCTTATATCTTCTTGTATCATTTTATATAGCTACAAGAAATTTGGGCACCATTTAGGCACCAAAGCGTCGAGAATCCTTATTGTTTTGAGTACCATAATCTGCGAAAAAGTCAGTATTTGCAAAGCTTTTCACAGATTGAGGCTTTTTGCCACCACAAATTAAAATACTATTTTTTATATCTTCTTGTACATTTTTATATCTTCCTGCACATTTTTATATCTTCTCGCAGCGGATCAGATGTCTGGCCTTTTAGCCCCGGCATCATTACATACAATTGATCTGTTTTCCATCGAGCCAGGAATACAGATTTTCAAAGACGATTTCCGCCCTTTGTTCCATGGACTCCTCAGAGGCAAATGCGATATGAGGCGTGACGATGGTATGCGGACTGTGCAGGAGCGGATGATCTGTGTGAAGCGGCGGCTCCGTCTCAAAGACATCGCAGGCAGCCCCCGCGATCTTTCCTTCTTTCAGCGCATTGGCCAGGGCCTGGGAATCGACAACCGCACCTCTTGCCGTATTAATTAAAATCGCGTTTTTCTTCATCAAGGCCAGCTCTTTTTCTCCGATCAGCCCTTTGGTCTGCCCGGTCAGCGGGCAGTGAAGCGACACAATGTCAGAACGGTTCAAAAGTTCCGGAAGCGATACCTGTTCATCAATGGCCTGATCCGATACGGCGCTTCGGCTGAAAGCCAGTACCTTACACCCAAAAGCTTTACAGAGGGCCGCCGTCCTTTTGCCAATGGCTCCGGCGCCCACAATACCCACCGTCTTTCCGCACAGCAGATTGCCGATCAGGCCATCCTTTGTGCCGCCCTGGCGGCAGCGTTCTTCTGTCTGCTTTACATTCCGAAGAAGCTGAATCATAAAACTGATACACAACTCGGCCACCGCCTGGGTCGCATATCCGGAAGCATTGCTGACCGCAATGTTTCTTTTTCTTGCCTCATCCATGGGAATATGATCCACACCGGTAAAGGCCACATCAATAAATTTCAAATCGGGGGATTCTTTTACAACCAAAGCATGTAAGGGCATATTGGCAAGCATAATCACATCCGCATCCCGGCTTCTGTCAAGCTGTACCTCCGGGTCCGTATCCTTTGCGTAGGCCACAAAGGTATGTCCCATTTCCTCAAGCCGCTTTGCATGCTTCTTTATGACCTCATCAGAAACTCCCAAACCTTCCAATAACACAATCTTCATTTTTCTCATTCCTCCCTGGCGGTATCAAATACAACCTCCGCTTTTCTTCTACCAAATACTATAGTATAATCGCAAAAATGAGTCAATAATGGAATTCTATTTGCTTAAAGTCTATGGCATTCTATTTGCTCAAAGGCCTATGGAATTCTATTTATTTCAAAAGTCAAAAGAGTTGAAATTATGATGCATTAATGATAGATTGTTATTGAAAAACAAAAAAACAGATTATGAATCAGAAAGTGAGGAACAGATATTTATGAGCAGACTGTATGGTACGGTGGCGCCGCTTGTCACCCCCTTAACAGACGCCGGTCAGGTTGATTTGGAATCGTTAAAACGGCTTTCGGACTATTTAATAGAAAAGAAAATTAACTGCCTGTATCCCTGCGGTACAACAGGCGAAATGGTGTATTTATCCAACAAGGAACGGAAAGCGGTGGTGGAAACCGTGGTACGCGCGGCCAATCACCGGGTTCCTGTTTTTGCCCATGTAGGCGCCGCCAATACGGCAGACACCATAGAACTTGCCAAACATGCGGTGGATGCAGGAGCAGACGGTATCGGTGTGGTTACCCCCTGGTATTTCCAGTTATCCAGCCAGGCTTTGGTAGAATTTTACTGTGACGTTTCCCATGCGGTACCTGCTGACTATCCCGTTTACCTGTATGCAATTCCCCAAAACGCAGTCAACGACATCACCCCCGCCATGGCGTCTGCTATCATCGAAAGATGTCCCAATGTCGTAGGTATCAAATACAGTTATCCCGATATGACAAGGATACAGCAGTTTATGACTCTTCAAAATGGCGCCTTCGATGTATTAGTCGGACCGGACCATCTGTACGAAGCCGTCGTGGCCATTGGCGGCAAGGGAACTGTCTCCGGAAATGCCATGATTGTACCGGAGCATTATGCGGCGCTGACCCAGGCCTTAAAGGAGCATGACCTGGAAGCCGCCACAAAAATACAGCGGAGAACCAATATCTTAAATGCGATTCTCTGCGAAAACAACAACATCGCCAACTACAAAACAGTATTGATGAAAGAGCACATCATTGAGTCTAACGCCATGAGAAAACCCATGCAAAAGCTGAGTCAACAGGAAGCTGACACCTTAATGGAACGGTTAGAGAAAGCACAGTACCATACCGTACTGGTATAGATGGACAGCCCCTCAATCATGCACCGATTCTGTACATAACAGAATCGGCTGCATTTCCCGTAACTGAACAGAACAGCAGGAAAAAGACAACCGATACCAGAGAAATCACCCGGAGTGCCCGGAGGAAGATGTTAAGTGTTCTGGAGAAAGCCACATAAGGCAGAGCAGATCATCATGGAGGACCTGTCCGAGAGAATCAGGGAAAGTTTGCCAGGACTTTTCAACGGGAATATGGCGCAGCGCCTTTGGAATTCAGGAGATTATCGAAATAAGCTCCTGGTTACACCTTTAACTTCCAATTAGCAGAAGCAGTCTGCAAATCTGTAAAATAATTCACAATTTTTCGTAATCCTGCTTCATCGACGGGATACTGGTCTATGATCGTACCACCCTGAAAGTGAATCACACTTGTGCAGCACTCTAAAATAAGTTCCAAATCATGTGTTATCACATAAACCGTTTCTCCGTCAT
>CAYRTA010000179.1:0-3317 GCA_964427045.1 uncultured Hoministercoradaptatus sp.
CTTTATGTTTTCACGCTGAATAATAGCACAAATAAATAGGCAAAGCAAGCGCCTTTATCGAAAATTAAGGAAAGGTTTATCTTTCTTCATATTTGGTTTATGTCTTATATGGCGCCGGATTTTGCTTCTTGTGTGGTGCCGGACTTTCCATATGGCGCCGGATTTTGAGACTGGACATGGACATCCTTTTCTTTTATAATAAGTGATACATGTGACGAAACAAGAGGATGGATGGCATATGAATTATCATAATATTACAAAGGACGATATGTTAAATGGAGATGGTTTGTGGGTAGCTGGCTGCGATCATCATTGCAAAGGCTGCCAGAATCCTATTACCTGGGACCCTCAGGGAGGAATCCCTTTTGGCGAAAAGGAAAAAGAAGAAATTTATGAGGCGCTGGCGCCTGCTTATATAGAAGGACTTACATTTAGCGGCGGAGATCCCTTATATGAGCAAAATCGTGATACGATTACAGCATTTGCAAAAGAAATCAAGAAAAAGTTTCCGCATAAGAATATCTGGTTGTACACCGGTTATACATGGGAACAGATCCGGAATCTGGAAATTATTCCATACCTGGATGTGGTGGTGGACGGGCGGTTTGATCTGGAAACCAGGGATGCCACACTGCGCTGGAAGGGAAGCCCTAATCAGCGTGTTATTGATGTACAGAAAACACTGGAATTGGGTTTGATTGTTCTGCACGCCTAATCGGAGATGATTTGGCGAACGATGTTCCTTGTTCAGTGAAGTTCCTACATAAGGAAAGGATTACAAGAGAGATGAAAAGAATAGCAAAATTTCATAAAGTAAGTTACGAACAGTTTTTGAAAGGCTGGAAAGAGAGCTTTCCTGAGACTGGTGAAGATGAAATCAAAAGAATTTATGAAGAAATTAAGCTTCCCCGCCGGGCGACAAAAGGCAGTGCCGGATATGATCTGTTTGCGCCGGCTGCAATCACACTCGGCCCCGGAGAAACCGTGAAGATTCCTACGGGTATCCGCGCGGAAATGGAGCCCGGCTGGGTGCTGCATTTGTATCCCCGCAGCGGTTTGGGCTTTAAATTTCGTCTGCAGTTAAATAACACAGTAGGAATTATTGACAGTGATTATTTTTATTCTGACAATGAAGGCCATATCTTTACCAAGATCACCAATGACAGTAATGAAGGTAAACATATGACCGTACAGGCAGGCGAAGGTTATATCCAGGGGATTTTCCTGGAATATGGAATTACTGTGGATGACGATGCCTCAGAAATAAGAAATGGCGGATTTGGAAGTACCACAAAGCAAGCGTAATAACCGAATTACTTTTCCGCCTCAACCGTGGGAAAGGAAACCTGTATTTCAAAACCTTGCCCCCACTCGGAGTTTGTGTTTAAAGTTACATTTAATTGCTTCGCAATTTCCATTGCAAGATACAATCCCATGCCGGTAGCTTTTTTCCTTCCGTCTCCGGAATCGCCGGTAAAACCTTTTTCAAAAATATAGGGGAGATCGCAGCTGCGGACACCAATTCCGTTATCTTTGATACTTAGCACATAACGGCCATCTCTTTGAAAGGATGAAAAGTATAATTCAGGCTCTTTGCCACAGTATTTTATGGAATTACTGATAACCTGTCCGAGCAGGAAATATAATCCTCTTCGGTCAGAATAGACCATATCATGGTCCAGAGAAAACTGAATCTGAAACTGCTTTTCATCTAAAAGCGGGCTGTAATCATCCAGCAAATCTTCAATGCAGGTCCGGATGGAGATGTGTTCAAACAAGTAATCCTTTCCTGCGCTTTTCACTCGTGCATAAAATAGCATTTGGTCAACGGACTCTTGCATACGGTTGCGGATATAATCGAGTTTGCGATTGATTGGCGGGGGTATTTCCTCCCTGCGGTTGTCCAGAAGCAATGTCAGCAAGGAGAGAGGCGCTTTGGTTTCGTGCGCCCAGGATTCCACGTATTCCTCATAATCCGCCAATTGTGTTTCAAGACTTGCGTAAGCAAGCTGTTTGTCCCGCAGCATTTTACCAAGCAGGCGAACAGATTCCCGTTCGGCCGCGCTGACGATTTCCAGCAAAAGCTCCTCATGATACGCATCCGGATTATAAAGAAAAGCCAGAAATGCCTGTTCTTTTTTCTGTTCCCGGTGGACTATTACATAGCATACCAGAGAAAATAGGAGAACTGTGGCAAGCACAATCACCACTACCATAGCATAAAATGCCTGAGCATCGGCAATCCACAGGAGCAGCGCCGCAAATGCATCCACGGCAAACAGAAGTAAAAGCCAGGGAATATATGACCGTATTTTTCTCATGCGCTGCTTCATAGAGGCTCTCCTTTTACTGCAAGCCGATAGCCAATCCCACGAACCGGAACAATCTGCTGATGCATCATTAGATTTGACATGGTCTTTTTCAGCCGTGTTAAATTGACTTGAAGGGCATTTTCATCAATAAATTCCGTCGTCCCCCATATCGCCAGACACAGTTCTTCCTTTGAAACAATATCCTCTCCATGTGTCAAAAATACCTCAAGGATCTTTCCCTGATTTTTCGGGAGAACCACAGAGCGGTTGTTGATATAAAGAGTGTAAGTTTGCCTGTCCAAAAGGAAACCTGCACCCTCCAAAAGATTGGAACGGCCCTCATAGCGTTTTAGCACATTAGAAATACGGGCCAGAAGCCGTTCTTTTCTGCAGGGCTTTGTCAGGTATTCGTCCGCTCCTAAATCCAGTGCGCGCAGTTCGTCACGGAGCTGGTCACGGGAAGTAAGAACAAGGACAGGAATAGCGCTTTTTTGTTTGACTTCCCTGCAGATTTGGAATCCGCTGGCTTCCGGTAAGTTCAAATCCAAAAGGATCAGATCGGGGGAAAGCGCCAGAAGCTGTCCTGCCACATCCTCAAACTCACGGATCTCATGTACCTGATATTCCGCTTTATGCAGCATATCCGATAATTCTTCACGCATGAAAAGGTCATCCTCTGCAATGGCAATACATTTCATGAAACATTCCCCTTCCTTTTCTTTATTTTGTAATATTATGCTGTCAGGCTCAAAACCTGATACCAGATTGCCCGCGCTTCGCGCTTCCACAATCTGCCCCATATTCGCATTCTCGTGGCGCTTTTGCGCCACTTCATGCTCATATTGGGGCGGGTCATAAAGCCTTGTTTTCACCGGAACGCGAGCATTCCGTGGAGACAGGCCTTTGACCCTGGTATCGTATTATTCTTCCCGCTCCGGAACCATCAGTGTCAGCAGGTAGTGGTCGCTGGAACGCTTCACCACCGCAATATAAATATATTCTACT
>CAYRTA010000180.1:0-3210 GCA_964427045.1 uncultured Hoministercoradaptatus sp.
CACGTGTTTACTATAGCTGGCCCAATCATCTGCTGCCGCCCTCAGCTGACGGTTCAATTCGGGGCAACGAATCAGCAGCATCAATTCCGTGTCCAGGTAAGCGCTTCTAATATCATAATTAAACGAACCTACAATACTGATGTCATCATCAATCAACACCGTTTTGGTATGCAGCGATTGTCCGTATAAAACTTCATAGACCTCCGCACCGGTATTTAAGATTTTCTCCTTGTGATTCAAATAATCGGTACAACCGAAGGGATTGGCCCCCTGCTCCACGGCATTGGTCATAATCCGTACTCTCCGGCCGCCTTCACCCAGTTCCGATAATGATTGATACATCTCATCGCTGCAGATCACATAAGGTGTCTCTATGATAATATCGGAACCCGCTTTCATGAACTCAGAAAGCTCATAGCAAAGCAGCGGCTCCTTTCTGGCCGCTTCTACAGGATTGGAAAGCAGCGTAATTCCTTCCGTATCTATGGTTTCTTCTATCCAGTCAACGTTTGTAAAAGCCTCTTCATATTCCGCTTTCAGCTTCTCATAGGTTTCCTTCAAAGCCGTCTGCGCTTTCTCATCCGGCTTACCGGGCATGTCCTTAACATCCGCTCCCGTCCATATGGTATCAAAATACTCCTGCAGCTGCTCCATAGAACTATTTTCCACATTCCCGGACTCATATACCAATATATCTCTGTCCACATTATAGGACTCCCTGTAATCCCCCAGAAATAAATCATTCGTGTTCCTTCCGCCCAGCAAATACATGTGATCATCAATCATCATATATTTATCATGCATCCGGTAGTTTAAGTTCTGCATTTTCAGCAAATGTACCGGATTATACTGTTTCACTTCCACATTGGGCCGGGAACATAATTCATGAAAATACGTACTGTTATATAATTTCAGCATTGTATTGATGCCATCGGTAATGATTTTTACCTGTACCCCTCTGTCCGCCGCGTGATATAGAGCCGACATAAAAGCCAGTCCACTGGTATCATCATCCAGGTCAAAGGTGGTAAATACAATTTCTTTTTCGGCACTCTCGATCATTCGCAGCCGCCAGATGAAAGCTTCCCGGTTATCATCGATGCAGCGCACCCGTTCCCCGGAATGCACCGGCCGGTTCATCTGCTGCCTGAATGCTTCCTGGTAAGCTTCGCCAACCTTCTTTTGAAAAGCCGGCACTACCGCCAGGCAAATCAAACAATACACAAGATAAAAAAGAGCCATACACAGCGCGATACGTTTCATTTTTTTCATTACTGAGAGATCACGATCCTTTCCGGGCAACACACGTCTATCCGCTGCACCAAATTCATCCATCCAATATCTGGCATAACGGAAAGCCAACATGTAAGGCTAAATATTAGATTATTATTATACGTTGGCCCGAAAATAACCACAATAGATTCATTTCTTAAATTTTTCTAATCAAAAGGACATTAAGAATCCTGTGCGGAACGCTTTTTTGTTTCATAGGAAACCGTATTGCGCAGAGAACAAAATGAAATCAATTCCTATAAAACAAAGAAATCCCGATGCAGCCAGGCTGCACCGGGATAATATAAGACTCGGTTAAGAACGTTTTACATGGAAAGCAGCCATCTGTGGATATACGCTGTTTTCGCCCAGTTCTTCTTCAATACGAAGTAACTGGTTGTATTTTGCCACACGCTCAGAACGGCTCGGAGCACCAGTCTTAATCTGGCAGGTATTCAATGCCACTGCCAGGTCAGCGATGGTGGTATCTGCAGTCTCACCGGAACGATGAGAAGAAATTGCGGTATAACCTGCATTATGAGCCATCTTGATGGCTTCCAGTGTCTCAGATACGGAACCAATCTGATTCAATTTGATCAGGATGGAATTACCACAGCCAAGCTGGATACCTTTGCTAAGACGCTCGGTGTTGGTAACGAACAAATCATCACCTACAAGCTGTACTTTGTCACCCAACTCTTTGGTCAGATTCTGCCAGCCTTCCCAATCTTCTTCATCCAGCGCATCCTCAATGGAGATAATCGGATATTTCTCTACCAACTGTTTCCAGTGAGCAATCAGTTCGTCAGAAGTAAATTTGGTTTTTGCCTTCGGCAGAACATACTCGCCTTTCTTCTCGCCCTTCCATTCACTGGAAGCAGCATCCATAGCGATCATGAAATCTTTGCCCGGCTCGTATCCGGCTTTTTTAACAGCCTCTAATATGTACTGAATTGCCTCCTCATCACTGGCAAGGTCAGGAGCAAAACCGCCCTCATCACCAACGGAAGTAGCCAATCCTTTGGATTTTAACAATGCTGCCAGCGCATGGAACACTTCCGCGCACCAGCGAAGGGCTTCTTTAAAGCTGGGAGCGCCAACCGGCATAATCATAAACTCCTGTACGTCTACGGTATTGGCAGCGTGAGCGCCGCCATTCAAAATGTTCATCATCGGAACTGGCAGGCGGTTACCGGAAATACCACCCAGGAAGCGGTAAAGCGGAATATCAAGCGCCTGTGCGGCTGCTCTTGCAGTAGCGATAGATACAGCAAGAATAGCGTTTGCTCCCAATTTGGATTTATCTTTCGTTCCATCTGCCTGAATCATTGCTCTGTCTACTGCATAAATGTCAGAAGCATCCATACCACAGACGGTATCGTTAATAATCGTGTTAATGTTTTCTACGGCTTTGGTAACACCTTTTCCAAGATATCTGCCTTTATCTCCATCTCTTAACTCCAGGGCTTCAAACTCTCCTGTTGATGCACCACTGGGAGCAGCTCCTCTGCCTACGCTGCCATCGGCAAGTACAACTTCAGCTTCCACAGTCGGATTTCCTCTGGAGTCCAGAATCTCCCTTCCATACACTTTCTCGATCTGCAAATAATTCATCGTTAATCTCCTCCATTCTTTTTGGGATTCTCCCGTCTGGAAGGCAGCCATCCTTCCAGGTGTCCTATCCGTTCCATTCAGCAGTTAAAACAGATAATCCGGGAGTCCTCATGATTTACACTAAGTTAGTTCAGCCTAACTAACCAAAGCATATCACAAAATACGGGGACTGTCAATACGGAAACGCTTATTCCAACTTCCATCCTTCGGCCCGTTCCCTGGTTTTTACAAAACTGCGGTAACGCCCTTCCTGCTTTATTAATTCTTCATGGGTTCCTTTCTGGACAATCCTGCCGTCGTCCACCACCAGAATCTGATCGGCCT
>CAYRTA010000181.1:0-3130 GCA_964427045.1 uncultured Hoministercoradaptatus sp.
TTGCTGTGGCGCTTAGTGAGCTCGGACGCAGAAGAAGGGAGTAATGGAGGATGATAAAAGCAACGAACCATATTGGAATTAATGTGACAGATATGGAGAAGTGTGCGGCATTTTATGAGAAGGTGCTTGGGCTGAAACGGGTCTACGACGATGAAATGGCAGGTCATTTTCTGGATACCGTGCAGGGGAAAAGCAATATGCGTTATCATATTGTGAAATTTATTTCTCCGGAAGGCTTTATGATTGAGCTTTTACAGGATCTGAACCATACGGTGGCTTTGCAGGAGGAAAACTGTCTTCAGAATGCAGGGCTGAGACATTTCGCCTATGAGGTGGATGATGTAGAAGCGGCATACGAGAAGGTAAAGAAACTGGGATTTGATACGATCAGCGAACCTTGTACAAGCGAGGACGGGTCTATGCGGTTGTTTTTTGTGAGAGATCCTGAACAGAACCTTGTTGAACTGATGGAATTTCCCGGAGAGTAACAATATTAGAAAAAAGGAGCGATGAAATATGAAGTATTCATTTAATACATGGGCATACAGCCATTTTCCATGCTGGGTACCTTCTTATCCTGTAGAAGAGGTGATTAAACGTCTGGCACGGATCGGATATGACGGACTGGAGCTGGGCTGTGCGCAGCCTCAGGCATGGCCGTATTTTACCAGCACAGAAAAAAGAAGTGAAGTGAGAAGGCTTCTGAGAGAATGCAATATAAGGATTTCCTCCATGCTTCCGGCACCGGGAGGCGGCCCGGGCGGAAACATTGCCTCAGCGAATCCGGCGGAGAGGGCCTGGACGATCCAGTATTGGAAAGACTGTATCGACATGGGGCTGAAAATGGATGACTGCAAAACCCTTCTGTGTGTGTGCGGCTGGTACATTTATGGAACGAAAAAGAGGGATGCCTGGAAGTGGGCAATGGAAAGTATTGGAGAGGTTGCCGAGTACGGAGAAAAGAGCGGTGTGACTCTGATGCTGGAGCCCACAGCAACGGACAGTAATTTGGTGGAGGGGTGTGAAGATGCCATTCAGATGATGGAGGACATTGGCAGAGAGAATGTTAAGCTTATGTTTGACGTTACCCATGCGCTGTACAGAAATGAGGTGCCCTCTGACTATGTGTATCTTATGGGAAAAAATTTAAAACATATCCATATGGCCGACTATGACCGAAAAGCTCCCGGGACCAACGGATGTGATTTTGTCGATATTATGCAGGCATTAAAGGATATTGGTTATGATGGCTATGTAACGATGGAGAACGGATTCCCGACCCGCTCCTGTCATCCGGATGTGGTAGCGCGGCAATCTTTGGAAAATCTGAAAGCAATCGAAGCGGGGCTGAAGTGAGAAACGGAAGCGGTAAAGCTCTCTGAGCTTTTACAGGAATTGGAGGATATTATGATTCGTATTGGTGTTATAGGTTGCGGAAAGATTGCCCAGGTCAGACACCTTCCGGAATACAGGGATCATCCCGATGCGATAATTGCGGGTGTTTATGATTTGAATCCGGACAGGGCCCGGCAGATTGCCGGTCAGTACTGCACGCGGGCGTATTCTTCTTACGGGGAATTACTGGCAGATCCGGAAATAGACGCAGTCAGCGTATGTGTAGCAAATAATGCCCACGCCCAAATTTCCATAGATGCGTTGAATGCAGGGAAACATGTACTGTGTGAAAAACCTATGGCCGTATCTCTGCAGGAGTGTATGGATATGGTTGAGGCGGCAGAGAAAAACGGCCGATATCTGATGATCGGGCATAATCAAAGGCTTGCCAGGGCCCATGCCAGGGCGAGGGCGCTGATTGTTCAAGGCGAGATTGGAAAAATACTGACCTTTAAAACGTCTTTTGCCCACAGCGGTCCGGAGACGTGGACGGTGGATCCCAAAAAGGTCTGGTTTTTTGATAAGGAAAAATCAGTATTTGGAGCTATGGCGGACCTGGGAATCCATAAAACAGATTTGATTCAGTTTTTAACGGGCCAATATGTGACAGAGGTTATGGCTAAGCTGACCACAGTGGACAAAAGAACCGGAGACGGAGAACTGATCGGAGTGGATGACAATGCAATCTGTATCTATACAATGGACGGCGGCATTGTCGGCACGATGACGGCCAGCTGGACTTGTTATGGCAGAGAGGACAATGCTACTGTCTTGTATGGTACGGAAGGGGTCATGCATATTTATGAGAATCCGGATTACTCGATCGTGGTGGAGCACAGGGACGGAACCAGAACGTACTATGAACTGGATCAGATTCAGACAAACGACAATCAGACAAAATCCGGAGTGATAGATTTATGGATGGACTGCCTTGTGAATAAGCACAAACCGGAAATTTCCGGGGAGGAAGCGCTGCATGCAATGAAGGCGGTATTTGCAGCACTGGAGTCTTCTGAAAATGGGTGCAGGGTTCGGGTAAAATAGAAGTATGGAATTAGGGCAATCACTCTTATGATATTTGCATTGATAATAGGAATAATTGCCCTATTAGCGGTAAAGGGGGATTATTTGAGATGAAACTGGGTTTGGTAAGCGCCATATTGGGAGAATTATCCTTTGAAGAAATGGTGGATTATGTTTCGGAATTAGGACTTGCATGTGTTGAGGTAGCCTGTTGGCCAAAAGGAAGGGCGGAGCGGCGCTATGCAGGAGTAAGCCATATTGATGTGGATACATTGACCGTAGAAAAAGCGGAGTATATGAAGCAGTACTGCAGGGAACGAAAGGTGGAGATTTCTTCGCTGGCTTACTATCCGAATATGCTGGATGAGGATCTGGAGAAAAGACAGGTTTATATTGAGCATCTGTACAAGCTGATCGATGCCTCCGCCATGCTGGGCGTAAATATGGTCACTACGTTTATCGGGCGCATGACACATAAAAGCGTGGATGAAAATTTGCCGGAGGTAAAAAGGGTATGGGATCCTATTTTAAAATATGCCCGAGAGAGAGGGGTAAAAATAGGGATTGAAAACTGCCCGATGCTGTTTACGGATTCGGAGTGGCCGGGGGGACAGAATTTAATGACAACCCCTGCAAACTGGAGGAAAATTTTTGCCCTGCTGGAATATGACAATCTGGGCCTTAACTATGATCCGTCTCATTTTGTATGGCA
>CAYRTA010000182.1:0-3124 GCA_964427045.1 uncultured Hoministercoradaptatus sp.
ACGGCAATAAATAAATATATGTACATATCTGTCCATCCGAGTTTTTCGAAGGCAAGCACCGTTCTTAAATATTCTAAGACGGAATCTGTCGACGATCTGGAGGAGATAGAACATAAGTATTTTAAAAAAATACTAAAATTATTGGACGTCAAGGGAGTAGAAATTGTCAGTACGGCAGATGTCCCTGCAGGCACTGGCCTAGGCTCGTCCAGTTCGTTTACCGTTGGAGTGTTGCATGCGTTATATGCATATAAGGGCAAATATGTATCAAAGGAAAGGCTAGCATCAGAAGCTTGTGATATAGAGATAAAGCATCTCCTGAACCCTATTGGGAAGCAGGATCAGTATGCAGCGGCATATGGCGGGATGAATTTTTACCAGTTCCGTAAGGATGGCAGCGTTACTGTTGACCCAGTAATTATGCACGATTCAGCACGTCAACAGTTGGAAAAGAATCTCATGATGTTTTATACCGGGCAGCTTCATTCCGCATCTGAAATACTGAAAGAACAAAGTTCCAATATTACTGTGGGTGATAAAGAAGCAAACCAGATCAGGATGTGCGGTCTGGCTCATGATTTAAGAAAAGAATTACAGGAAAACAACATTGACGCAATGGGTGAGATACTGCACGAAAACTGGATGTTAAAGAAGACACTTGCATCAGGAATTTCTAATCCGGTCATAGACCAGGCTTATGAGACAGCTGTGGCGAACGGGGCAATTGGAGGGAAGTTGTTAGGCGCAGGCGGAGGCGGGTTCCTTCTGTTTTATGTTCCGCAGGAAAAACAGGAGAAAGTCAAAGAAGCGATCGGGCTTCCACAGATGCCCATGGCGTTTGACCGGCAGGGATCCACAGTGATTTATGTGGGTGACAAGCCGGACTTTATTTAATGGAAATATGATGGGAGGATAACAAATGGATAATATCTTAATTACTGGCGGAGCAGGCTTTATCGGTGCACATCTCTCTAGGGAGCTTCTTAAGGATGGGCATAAGGTGGTCGTGGCGGATGATTTTACATTAGGTTCCCCGGAAAATGTCGCTGACTGTTTAGAAAATCCTAAATTCAAACTGATTGAGCTTGATATTACGGAAATTGACAGGCTGGAAAGCCTGGTAAATGAGCATAAGATAGACCGCATCTACCATTTGGCGGCCAATTCCGATATCCAGAAAAGTGCAACCTATCCGAGGATCGACTATAATAAAACATTTAATACGACCTATGCTGTAGTTGAAACGATGAGGAGGACAGGATGCAGGAAACTGTTCTTTGCTTCTACGTCTGCGGTCTATGGGGACAAGAGAGGTGTGAATATGACGGAAAATATAGGCGACATGGCCCCCATTTCTTACTATGGCGGTGCAAAGCTGGCGTCAGAAGCATTCATCTCATCCTATTCCTACATGAATGATTTCGAGGTCCTGATTTTTCGGTTCCCAAACGTGATCGGACCCGGACTTACGCATGGGGTAATATTTGATTTCATTCGTAAGCTCAAGAATAACCCGAAGGAGCTGGAAATCCTAGGCGATGGTACCCAGTGCAAGCCTTATCTGTATGTGCTTGACCTGGTGGATGCGATCATTGAGTTCTCTTACAAGCCGCGTAAAGGGGTTGAAATCTATAATATCGGGGTTGACACAGCTACCACGGTTACTGAAATCGCGGATATGGTTTGTGAGCGCATGGGCTTGGCTGATGTGCAATATAAATACACTGGAGGAAATGTCGGATGGAAAGGCGATGTGCCTGCATTCCAGTATGACTTAAGCAAAATATATGCAACTGGCTGGAGACCATCCCATGATTCGAATGATTCAGTAAGGGATACACTGGCGCACGCTGTTATAGATTAAGGGAGAGGCTAAAATGCAGGCAGTAATTATGGCTGGCGGGAAAGGTACCAGACTGTGGGAACTAACACACAATGAGATACCAAAACCAATGGCTCCGATAAAAGGGAAGCCGCTGCTTGAGTGGCAGGTTGAGTGTCTGAAGCGCAATGGCATAAGCAACGTCATTATGGTGATAGGCCATCTGGGGAATGTTATCAGAGAATATTTCGGGGACGGAAGTAAGCACGGCGTCTATATAACATATTTTGAAGAAACAATCCCGCTCGGAACGGCGGGGGCACTTAGCCAACTTGAAGACAGGCTGGAAAGGGATTTCCTGCTGGTGTTCGGCGATATCCTTTTTGATGTTGATATCCAAAGGATGGTTAAGTTCCATATCGCAAATGGAAGCCTTGCGACTTTGTTCGTCCATCCAAATGGGCATCCGTTCGATTCTGATTTAGTGATTGTGGATAAGAAGAACAGAGTTGTCAAATTTGACTCAAAGCATAATGAGAGGGCGTACTGGTATAAAAACTGCGTCAATGCCGGGCTATATGTCATGCACCGGGATATATGCCAATATATTCCGAAAAACGGGAAGACAGATTTGGAAAAAGAAGTCCTCGCACCACTCTGCGTAGATAACGGCAGGGTATACGCATACAAGTCCCCTGAATATGTCAAAGACGTCGGCACCGTAGAAAGAATCCAGTCGGCGACAAAAGACCTTGATTCCGGGCTTGTTGCAGCCAGAAACTTGGAAAATTCCCAAAAGGCCATTTTCCTTGACCGGGATGGAACTATAAATGTAAAGAAGGGTCTAGTTTATGAAGAAGATCAGTTCGAACTGGAAGAGAATGCCGCTGATGCCATACGCCTTATCAATCAGTCCGGCTATCTGGCTATTGTGGTTACAAATCAGCCGGTAGTTGCAAGGGGCTTGTGTGGAATCGATGATGTGAACAAGATACATATGAAAATGGAAACCCTTCTAGGCGTGAAAGGAGCATATCTGGATGACATCCTGTTCTGCCCGCATCATCCTGACAAGGGATACCCAGAAGAAAATCCCGCATATAAAATACCGTGTCATTGCAGAAAACCGGATACTGGCTTAATAGAAGAGTGCGTAAAACGGTACAATATCAGCCTGCGTGATTCGTGGGTAGTGGGGGATACAACGATTGATATCCAAACAGGTGTTAATGCAGGGACTAGGACGGCGTTAGTGTTGACCGGGGATGCCGGGCAGGATAAAAAATTTGATGTGTCTCCTGA
>CAYRTA010000183.1:0-3026 GCA_964427045.1 uncultured Hoministercoradaptatus sp.
ATATCGTGCGGGTTCAAGTCCCGCTTCCTGCATTTTTTATACTAAAATGAAATTTTTCAAAGCCCGGAGACTTTCCGGGTTTTTTTATTCCATAGGATACTCAGTTAAGGAGGATTTATGAGTCAAGCAAGAACAAATAAAAAAACAATCGGAATTCTTTCAGGATTGCTCCTGATTACCTGCCTGGTGGTTTTTCACAAATTTATCTTCGGTAACCTGGTTCCTGTATTTACCGATATCGGTTCTGATACCTATGATCAATATTTGATGCATTATCAAACCATCATCCATCACCTGCTGGAAGGTGATTTATCGTTATGGGATTTTAATAATGGCATGGGCATTAATCTGTTCAGCCTCAATTTATTTGATCCTTTTTTAATGCTTTTGTATCTTTACGGAAGCTTGTTTGGCGTCTCTCACATTTACCGCTTTCTGACGGTTATCCTTATAGCGCGTGTCTTGTTGGCCGGCCTGCTTATGTACCTGTTTTTGTCCTGTTTCCGTCTGTCAGAAAAAAGTAAGCTGTTAGCCGCTTATCTTTATGGATGGAATGGTTTTCTTATGGTATGGGGACAGCATTACCAATTCGGTACCATACCACTGCTCTTCCCTCTGCTTTTACTGGTTGCTGAGAAGGCCATGGCTTACTGGAAAGATAACAGTGTCACCAACTCCAAAAAAACGGGACCAAACTGGTCTCTGTTTTGCCTTTCGCTTGTGTGCTTCCTTTGTTGTATCGCTTCCCTATATTTTAGTTATATGCAGTTTCTGGTACTTGGCTTTTATATTCTGTTTCGTATGGGATGGGACAGCAGCCTGTTTACAAAAACGCATCTGATACAAATCGGTAAGCTGTACGGGTCTATGCTGCTTGGCATTGGCATGGCGCTCTTCTCCCTTGTTCCCAGCGCGGCCATGATCTTTCAGGTTTCCGACCGTATCAGCAATGACTCATTCCTCCAGCGTATGATTTCTACCCTGCAGCCATATGCTCCTTCTTATTACAATACGCTGGCAAAGAAACTGTTATCTTCCAATCTGGAGGGCATTAATGTTTATAATGGTTATGCCAATTACTATGAGGCCCCCAATTTATTTCTTTCTGCCCTGTTTCTTTTTGCGGCCGTACAGTTTTTTTACGGAATTTTCCGAAAAAACTACAAGCTTCGTCAACGAATTTTACTGCTGCTGGCTCTGGCATGCTGTGGCTTCGCACTGCTAATCCCTCTGGGAAGTACTATTTTTAATGGTTTTTCCTACCCCTTCTCCCGCCACACCTTTGCGGTTTTGCCGTTTTTTGCCTGGATGATTGCCGATGTACTGGATGATTTGTTAGAGCGCCGCAGATGTAATTATCTACTGTTGGTACTGACTCTGCTCCCGATTCTGTATATTTATTTCCGGGCATACAGAACCAACGGCTATATCTTTATTCCGCTGTTGATGGCGGCCGCCGCAGGAATCGCCATCTTTTTGGTGCTGCTGGCCGCAGGCCGAAAGCATTTATACCGCCTCCTGGCCTATGCCGGATTGACGTTCTGTCTGGTAACCAGCATGGCGGCTGACTCCTACTGCTGCTATTTCTTCCAGCGGGAATTGCTGACTGTGGAATCTTCCGAATATTTTCATGAACTGTATGATCCCTCCGTCGCAGAAGCCCTGGAGGCCATCGCTTCCGGAGAGGATAGCTTCTACCGGGTAGAAAAGGATTACACCATCGGAACCAATACTTCCTGTCTGAATAGTCTGGCTCAAAATTATAATGGTGTCAGTACTTATAATTCCACATTAAACGGAAATACACTGGAATATTTTCAGAAACTATGGCCCAATCTGATGATCACCAATAGTACGCATTATAGTTTTGCCAATGCAGTGAACGATGATTTTCAGGCTTCCTTAAACCATGTGAAATATGTGCTTTCCAAAAGTTCCGACTTCCACGTACCCGGCTATGAGCCATTGGAAACCTTCGGTGATCTTACGGTATATGAAAATACCAACACCAGCGAGCTGGCCAAATTTTATACTCAGGTATTTACCACCGCGGATTATGAGGCTGTAAAAGACTCCGTAAATACAGAAGCCGTATTGGCAGAAAATGTTCTCTGTGATACCGTCCCGGCACTGACCCGGCAGACGGCGGATCTGGCAGAATATCAGAAGATCCCCATTGCCACCCAGGACGATATTACGATCAGCAGTCCCAACGGATTCCAGCTTCTTTTGACGCTGCCGGAAAACCTGCCCCTGACAGGTGACACACAGACTGAAAAATATGTACTGGAATTTGACTTAAGCACAATAACTACTTTGACTGAGTTTAAAGTGACTGCTGCCGCACATACCACCAGTTTGGTGACGGGACCGGAGCCCATCCATGTTTCGGTTTCTCTTTCCGCAGACACCAAAGAAGTATCGCTTTCCCATGGACGGACTCTGCTTCCCTCAGAGGCTTCTATTAGCAATCTCTGTCTGTACGCGGTGCCAGTTCAAAATCTAACCGGATTAAGCCAGGGTATTCACATTGAAAACAGTAAAACGGACGGCAAAATCACCGGTACTGCCAATGTGACCTCATCCGGTATTCTCATGGCCGCCATTCCTTATGAAAATGGATGGCACGCCTATGTGGACGGCGTAGAAACCGATATACAAAAAGTAAATTATGGTCTCAGCGGCATCTGCCTGGAGCCGGGAGAACATGAAATTCTCTTTGTGTACCGCTGTCCGGGATTTCGCATTGGCGTTATAGGAAGCCTGCTTACCCTCCTTTTCTTTGTGGGTATCTGGGGCGTACTGGGATATCGCGGACACAGACGCAAAAAGCAGAAAACGTAACTATTCGGCCATCCAGGCCACAGCATGGCTGAATAGTTTCAAACTAAAATTATTCACACTTTTTCTTGACAATACTTAAAAAATACTGTAATATATATTCTGTTGTTGCGACACAACTTCATATGAGATGCAGGAATGGCGGAATTGGCAGACGCGCAGGCTTCAGGTGCCTGTGGTAGCAA
>CAYRTA010000184.1:0-2825 GCA_964427045.1 uncultured Hoministercoradaptatus sp.
CCTTTTCCAATCATAATATCTATGGCAAAATCTTCCATAGCCGGATATAAGACTTCTTCTACCTGACGGTTCAGACGATGGATCTCATCCACAAAAAGCACATCACCTTCCTGCAGATTATTCAAAACCGCCGCCATCTCACCGGGCTTTTCGATGGCCGGACCGGAGGTCACCTTCATATGAACCCCCATCTCATTGGCTATAATCCCGGCCAACGTGGTTTTTCCCAGTCCGGGAGGGCCGTAAAACAGAACGTGATCCAGCGCATCCTTTCTTTGCTTAGCTGCCTCTATATAGACTTTCAAATTCTTTTTTGCTTTTTCCTGTCCGATATAATCATCCAGTTTCTGGGGCCTTAGATTCCCTTCGACCCGCACATCTTCCTCCATCATATCGGTGGTTATGATTCTCTTATCCATCCCCGTCTCCCGTTACATTTTCTTCAGTGCTGCCTTCAGAAGTTCTTCCACATTCATGTCCTGGGCGCCCTCCACCCGTTTTACCACGCGAAGCGCTTCTGTGGCAGAGTACCCCAGCGCGCTCAGCGCTTCCACCGCTTCCTGGATACTATTTCCATATGCCAAAACGGTTTCCTCCCGGGCCGCCTCATGGGCCAGCTTCTGTTCAAAGGCCTCCTGCAAATCCAACTTATCTTTCAATTCTAAAATCAGCTTTTGCGCCGTCTTTTTTCCAATTCCCGGCGCTTTGGAAATGGCCTTCGCATCATCAGCCAGAACCGCGAACCGCAGTTCATCGGCAGTCAGCGCCGATAAAACGCCCAGCGCTCCCTTGGGACCAATGCCGCTTACATTTAATAACAGCCGGAACATCTGTAAGTCATCCCGGGTAAGAAACCCAAATAACTGCATGGCATCTTCCCGCACGGAAAGATGGGTATAAATCTTTACTTCTTCCCCTATGGGTACCGAACCGGCAAAGGCCGAACCCGGCACAAAAATCCGATAGCCCACACCGTTACAGTCCACCAGAATACACTGTTCATCTACTTCATCCAATATTCCTCTGATAAATCCGATCATATGCCACCCTGCTTTATTCTTTCATTCGTTTTAAAACATGTTCCATACGGCGGATCAGTTCACTGCCTAAAAAACCGATGATAATACCGGTAATCAGGCCCGTCACCGCCAAAATGGAAAAATAATAGCCCACTCTGATATTCTCTACAATCCAGACGGCAACCAGCACCTGTGCCGCATTATGCATAACGCCGCCCACCATACTGACACCGACCGGACTTAATTTCAGGCATCGCCTGGAAAACTCCATGGCCAAAAGGCTGACCACCCCGCCGGCCATACTGAAAGCGATGCTGAAGGCATTGCCAAACAAAAATCCGATGACCAAAATACGGACCACCGATATCAGCAGCGCTTCCTTCCAGGAATATAAATATAACACCATGACAATGGCCAGATTGGGAAGGCCCAGTTTCATCCCCGGAACCCCCATAAATATGGGAAACAGCGATTCCACATATCCCAATAGCATGGCCGCCGCACAAAGCATGCCCAAATACGCTGTCTTCTGTTTCATCCCGTCTCTCCATTCGTAATTTCCAACACAATGCGGTTCGGCAGACAGACAATGGTTCCGCCATCCGCTGATATGGGGGCTGTGTGTACACAAATCTGATCCGGACAATCGGCCTCTGTCATGGTTACCTTTCCTGCTTCTATACGGCAGATATTGGTATCCTGAATGGAAATCTCCTGATCTATTGATAAATCATAGATTCCATAAATCTCATTATCCACAGAAATCCGCAGATATGCGGCTTCCTTTCGCGTCATGTGATTGACAGCCCAAAAAAGAAAGGCCGCAGCGAGTATCACTGCGGCCACTACCCAGTCTCTTTTCTTCATATCCGCTCCTTTTCACTCTGGTACCTATCATACCATTAAAAAGGATAGGCTTCAAGCGTTGATTCAACAACCGGCCTATACCCGGACTTTTATGATCCTTATGATCCTCCGTTATTTTCTTCCCCGGTCAATTTCAAAATATCCTGGATTTGCTCCACACTCATGTCCAGATACGCTGACAATTCCTCCACCGTAAAACGGGGATTCCCATCATCGGAAAGTTCCTGTATGGCCATTTCCAATCGACGCACCTTTTCGACCATGGATTCATCCTGCAGTTTCCTGTCAATCTGCTCATCCAGCCAGGTCTGCATAGCCTGAGCCATCCGCTTCTGCATCCAGCGGTCTGCCTCCGCCTGCGGTATCTGCCCCTGGTCAGTAATCAGCAGACACATATTACCTTCCTGAATCAAATCTCCCAGCGCCACATCACTGGTATACAAATCCTGGGCCAGTTCCAAAAGTTCCGGCAGATATAAATCCGTCAGCCGTTCTATGACAGACAAATCGCCTGCTTTCCATCTCAAAAGCAATTCTTCTTTTTCCCCGGTCTTAGACGGTCTGCAGTTTTTTATATACGCCTGGTATTGCTGCAGACAATGAAAATCTTCATCTTCCAGCGGAATCCGTTTTCTCCTGCCATGGGCTTTCTCCGTGTTTTCCTGTTTTGTTTTCTCAGGCTCCTGTTCATTGGAAATGGTATCCGGCAATGGTTGTCCTTCAATTCGGATACCCTGAACCTTCAAATACTCGTACAAGCTGGAAAGCTGTCCGGCCGATAACTGATTTTCCCCAAAGGCATTCAAAACATCCTGTTTTCGCAGATTATATTCCTGCTCTTCGGCCAATTTCAGTACCTGTGTCAGCTTCGCCTGAAATTCTTTCATTTCCATCACAGATTCCATCCTTTATTTTTAATCTCCTGATAGAGCCGCGCCA
>CAYRTA010000185.1:0-2755 GCA_964427045.1 uncultured Hoministercoradaptatus sp.
AAACCTCTAATCCGGAGATGCTGTCCACAAAGTTTGGAAACACCAATGCATCCGGGCCGTCTGAAGAAATCGCCCGTCTTGCGGGCATCCGTTTTGTGAATATCTCGGAGCCGGAGAAAAAGATTACGTTCAATGCCGCACTGGTTAAGAGGCTCACGGGGAATGACACCATCAATGCCAGATACCTGCATGAAAACTCTTTTGATTTCAGACCAGTGTTTAAGATTTTCATTAACACGAATTATCTGCCGAATGTGTCAGATATGACGCTGTTTGATTCCGGGCGCCTGAAGATTATCCCTTTTAAACGCCATTTTGAAGAAGCAGAGCAGGATAAGGGGCTGAAAGCCCTGTTTGCTGAAGAAGAGAATTTATCCGGAATCTTCAACTGGTGTTTGGAGGGGTATAAAGAATTCCGAAAGTTCAGGCTGGCATCCCCAAATGCTGTGGTAGAAGCAATCCAGGATTATCGGAATGATTCTGACCGTATCGGGCAGTTTATTGAAGCGTGGCTGGAAGAAGGGGAGGCGTATGAGGTCCGTTCTGCCGCCGCATATAAGCTCTACTCAGACTGGTGCAGGAAGTACAACTATAATGCAGAAAATGTGAAGAACTTTAAAAATGCAATGGAGAAGAGATTCACAATTGAACGCCGGAGACCGAAAGATGGCGGGGAAAAGACATCTCTAATTATTGGATGCAGATTCCGGGAGCAGGAGCTTGGAGAAGAGGATGAACAAAACGATGTGCTTCAGGATGCGAAAAAAGAGTTTAAACCTGTGTAGTCCAGCAATTTACCAGCACTTTTAAGTATTTTTGAAAAATGGAAGTTCCCTTTGAAAAAATATGGGGCAGGACGTGGCAAGTAAAAACCGTATTTTCTATTTATTATTTTCTTTTATATATTTTACTGTTTTTACTTGCCACAAGTTGCCCCAAAAAGAAAATGAAAGGAATTCAAATGGTTTGCACGAGATATGGCGTTAACGGTTTTTCTTATGCCGGTCCTGCGATTGGAGGATCATTGTGTGTAACGGATCATATCTTACCACAAAGTATATGAGACCATATCAGGCATCCTTTGCGCCAGCTTGCTTTGTGGGAATCCCTACAGGGTGAGCAGCGGCAAAGGGTGCCTGCTTTGATACATAAACCAAACGAGAGGAGAAGTAAAACTATGAGCAGGATTTTAACATGCGAACAGGTGTCAGACGGGCATCCCGATAAAATCTGTGACCAGGTTGCGGATGCCATTGTGACGGACTGTCTGGTACATGACAAAGAAAGCAGGGTGGCGATTGAGTGTCTGTTAAAGGACAGCCGCCTGATCATTGCCGGGGAACTGACCAGTAAGCACCAGCCGGACTACCGGGAACTGGTGGATGATGTGCTGGAGCGTATCGGAAAGGGAAAGACAGAATATGGCAGGATGGAGATCATCAGCCCGCTGGATGTTGCCCTTATGGTAAAGGAGCAGTCGCCGGACATCGCCCTTGGTGTGGATAAGGGCGGAGCCGGAGATCAGGGCATCATGTTCGGGTATGCTACGAATGAAACGCCGGAGCTCCTTCCGGTTCCATTTGCCGTGGCGACCAAGTTCCTGCGGCTTCTGAAGAACCACCCGTCAAAAATGTTCCGGGCGGATGCCAAGGCACAGGTCAGTTTTGATTACAGCAGCGGACGGATCACTGCTTTCCTCTGCTCCGTGCAGCACAGCCCGGATGTGGAGGTCAGCGATTTCCGTCACGTCATCGAAGGGATGATGGTGCTGGCTGCCTGTGAGTACGGGCTGAATGGTGACTTCGTGAAACTGGTCAATCCGACCGGACGGTTTGTGGTCGGCGGCTCGTTTGCTGACTGCGGCGTGACAGGAAGGAAACTTGCCTGTGATACTTATGGCGGCATCGGCAGGCTTGGCGGTGGTGCGCTGTCCGGGAAAGATCCAAGCAAGGTAGACCGTTCGGCTGCGTATATGGCACGGAAGATTGCCCGCGACATTGTGCAGGCCGGATATGCGGAGCAGTGTGAAATTCAGATTGCCTATGCCATCGGGATGGAACATCCTGTGTCAGTCAACGTGGACTGCTTCGGTACAGAGTATCAGCCGCTGGATTTTATCCAGGCTTATGTGGAGGACAGCTATGATCTGACACCAAGGGGGATTATTAACCGGCTGCATCTCCGGGATGTGGACTATAACTTGGTATCTGCCTATGGACACTTCGGGAAGCCTGGACTTCCGTGGGAGGAATAAAAAAGGCTTCCCTGGTTGGAAGCCCGTGGAATAAAAATCAGTTGTCTGAGAAAAGCTGCGAAAGCAGATAATCAATATCCGTTGAGAATTGTGGATGGTGTCCGTTGGCATATGCGTCAAGATATGCCTGACAATCATCCACAATTGTTTTTGTGTTTTTATCGATGATGGTCTGAATCAGTGTGGCAAATTGGTTACCTTCGGTGCGATACCGTCTGAGATATTGTTTGGTAACGGGAAACATTTTTATGTAGTGCAGGCCATGCCTGTTTTTAGGGCGTGTAGTAGGTCTGGGAGGTAAGGCAAAATACTGATCCTTAGGTGCTGCGGCAGGAATGTTGGAACGAATCGGAATAGCAAAATCACAGTTCTTCCCTTTGTACTTCAAACGAATTACAAGTACATAGGGGCGTTTGGATTTCGTAAGAACCTCTGGATCATTTTTATATTTATCAAAAAGTGTTGTGTCGATGGAAACAAGTCTCATAACAATGATATCCT
>CAYRTA010000186.1:0-2746 GCA_964427045.1 uncultured Hoministercoradaptatus sp.
TACCAGCGGGTGTGTGGGGCTCGTTTTTACGGGAATCGGCCTGTGGGGACTTCCCTGGTTTCTACGCTGGCTGGCCACGCCGGAGGACATAATTCCTATGGCCGCTGCCTATCTTCGAATCTGTCTGTGGGGGATGATGGCACAACTGCTTTATAATGTCAGCACAGCGGTTTTGCGCGCGCTGGGAAATACGGTTTCCGCCTTATTTTATCTGTTGATTTCATCCCTTTGCAATTTGATTTTGGATGTTATCTTTATGCTTCCCTGTTCCATGGGAATAGCGGGCGCGGCGCTGGCAACCGTGATCTCCCAATATATCTGCTGTATACTGGCGCTGGTGAAGCTTTGCCGTATGGAAGCGAATTGCCGCTTAGATCTGGATATGCCGCTGATTGATATTGGTTATCTGGGGCAATTAATTCGGAAAGGAATACCGGCCGGGCTGCAGGCTGTTTTCATGAGCATTTCATCCCTGATCATTCAGACCTATATCAATTCCTTTGGATATAGTGCCATGGCAGGTATGGCCATATATGCCAAGATCGAGGGATTTTTGTATTTTCCGTTGTTTTCCTTCGGAATAGCCCTGACAAGCTTTATTGGACAAAATACCGGCGCAAACAGGCCGGACAGGGTGCGAAAGGGTATGAGAAGCAGTCTGCTTGTGACGGTGATCGGAAGCATCGCCATGAGTCTGATTTTACTGTTTCTGGCAGTGCCGATTCTGTCCATGTTTACGGATGATGAATCCGTATTGTACCATGGATTGCAGGCAGTTTATTTTACCTTCCCGTTTTACTGGCTATATGCCATCAATCAGACGTATATCGGAGTCCTGAGAGGGATGGGACATACCTTTTATCCTATGCTGACTTCCCTGATTTCTTATTGTCTGTTTCGGGTATGCTGGTGCTGGATACTGGAGGGGCGGATACATGATATGCGAGTGGTATACATGGCTTATGATGTAAGCTGGATTGTAATGCTGCTTTTGCTGCTTGCCGGCTTTATCTTCTTTTGGAAAAAAGGTTCTTCCCATAGATCTTCTTAATAAAATTCCCCTGTATAGGATAGACATGCAGCGCGATTTTACATGTTCATCCTATACAGGGGATTTTTTATGGTTCGTGATGTAATAGAATCTGATTTTGTTTTCTCCATTCTTTTGGAGAAATGCCATATACCTTTTTGAAGGCTCTGGAAAAGTGCAGCTGATTGGGATATCCCACCGCATTGCCGATATCGCCGATGGACAGTCTGGTCAATTTCAAAAGTTCGGTGGCCTTGGTCATCCGGTAAGAAATCAAAAATTCCTGAGGCGATTTTCCCAGGGCGTCCCGGAATATTTTTCCGAAATAACTCCGGTTTAATCCGCAGCGTGCCGCAATATCTTCCACGGAAATTTCATTCTGAAAGTTCTGTTCAATGAAAACCAATGCTTCCCGGATATAAAAGTCCTGCAGCCGTCCGCCCTTTGTCAGGGACCGGGAGGCGGCCGAGCGGCTCAGATAATCAAAAAACAGATAGAGATGTCCGATCAGATGAAAAGGGGATTCATCTGCATGCTGTGCGATATACAACATTTCCTGCATCATCTCTTCCCGCAGTTCCTTGGAATTGCTGTGGTATACGGGTTGGTCCTTGGATAACGTGGTAAGTCCCAGAAGTTCCCGCACACGCAGGCCGTCAAACTCCAACCAGACATATTCCCAGGGAATTTTCTGGTCTGCAATGTAAGTGCTGATCTGTCCGGGATACAACATAAATCCCTGTCCGCTTCGAATTTGGTATGTATGAGTTTCTCCTCTGGAATTGTCGGCCATCAATTTTCCAGTGCCTGAAATAACATAGTGGAACAGATAATGGTTGCGGGCCGCCGGTCCATAGAGGTGGGAGGGTTCGCAATGCTCCCAGCCAAATTGATAGAGGGACAGGTCTACAAATGTTTCATTTGGAAAAATGGAAAACAATAGATCGCTCATAGAATACCTCCTTCTGGTTATTATATATCAAAATGCTAGATGAATGCAATGATATGGCAAAAATCAAGTATTTTGATATAAAATACAAAAAAAGCAGGTATTTTCGGACGCATTTTGGCATGTTATAATGTAAAAACCAAAAACGTACTACGTAAAGGATTCTATAAAAAGGAGAGAGAAAAATGCGAAAAAAAGGGAAAGCTGGAATTTGCCTGTTATTGGCAGGCTCTATGGTAGCATCAACCGGATTGACAGCATGCGGCACAAGCAGCAGCAGCGGAGTGATTGAAATCGAATTGGTGCAGTACAAACCAGAGGCGGTGGATGCTTTCGAGGCGTTGGAGGAGAAGTTCAATGCGACACATGACAATATTCATCTGACCATTGAATCGCCAAATGATGCCATGACCATTCTGAAGACGCGTTTCGTCAGAGAGGATACGCCGGATATCATTGGTATTGGTGGTGACGTTAACTTTTCCTCATTTATTGATTCCGATATGTTGATGGATATCTCGGACTTCGAAGGTCTGGACACCATCAAGGATGCCTACAAGGATATTGATAAGGCTTTGGAATATGTTCCGGAGGACGGTATTTATGCTGTGCCTTATGTGGCTAACGCGGCTGGTATCCTGTATAACAGAGAGATGTTTGCGGAGCATGGATGGGAAATTCCCACTACCTGGACAGAACTGCTTGAATTGTGTGATGAGATTCAGTCTGAAGGTATTCTTCCGTTCTACTTCAGTTTTAAAGAGGTA
>CAYRTA010000187.1:0-2709 GCA_964427045.1 uncultured Hoministercoradaptatus sp.
CAGAATCTGATCGGCCTGTTCGATAGTTGCCAGACGGTGGGCGATAGTCACGATGGTTTTTCCTCTGGTCAGTTCTGAGATGGCTGCCTGGATCAGTTTTTCATTTTCCGGGTCCACGCTGGCTGTGGCTTCATCCAGAATGATGATCGGCGCATTTTTTAAAATAGCTCTGGCGATGGATATCCGCTGCTTTTCCCCGCCGGACAGGGTTCCGCCGCCCTCGCCGATAACGGTATCGTAGCCGTCTGGCAGTGCCATAATAAATTCATGACAGCAGGCCTTTTTGGCCGCCCGTATCATCTCTTCCTCAGTGGCATCCGGCTTTCCAAAGCAAATGTTATTGCGGATCGTATCGTGGAACAGATATACGTTTTGAAATACCATGGAAATATATTCCAGCAGACTGTCACAGGTAAATTCCCGCAGATCGTGGCCGCCCACAAGGATACTGCCGCCATTCACGTCATAGAAACGGGCAATCAGGCTGCAGATGGTTGTCTTACCGGAACCGCTGGGTCCCACAATGGCGGTTGAACTTTTCTCAGGAATCGTAAAACTTACATCCTTTAATACCTGTCTTTCATCATAACCGAAATCCACATGGCGAAATTCAATTCCATAGGTATCTAAAGTGATCTTTTGACCGTCCTGGTCAATATAATTTCCTTCCTTCAGCGCATCCAACTGATTCATGGCCGCATCAATCACACCCAATACATGGGCGCTGTCACTGATGGGTTCCAGACCGGCGAAGATTCCGAAAGATAAAAAGACAAACATCAGCATCATAGGAAGGGACAGCTGCCCGGTCAGCCCCAGATGACTGGCGGCTCCTGCCAATGCCACCGAAGCGGTTTTTAAGGCCAGAAGGTGCATACAGTTTGCCGGGGTATAGCCCCATTCTATTTTCAGACAAATATCGCGGCTGTCTTTGCAGGCTTTGGACATGGCTGCCATAGAAGCACCGCCCTGGCCGAAGGACTTTACCACCGGAAGGCCTCTGGCATACTCAAGGGTAGCTGCCGTCAAATCCTGTCCGGCTTTCACCGATACCGGAGCATTCTGCCCGCTGTGGCGGGAAACCAGCAGCAAAAACAAAAAGGAAAGGGCCGCGCCTGCCAGAGCGATCAGAGAGGTCAGGGGACTGATAAAAAACAGCCACAAAAAGATAACCAGAAAATTCAGATACCCTCCCACAAAGGTATCTATCATACGCATACCCATATTTTCCAGGGTATAGAGACCGGTTGTAATGGAATTTAAAATATTTCCCGTATTAACCTGCTGGAAATAACCGAGCGACACCCGTTTTAGCGCATCACCAATGGCAAGGCGGTCCCTTGCTGCCAATTCATAGCTGATCGTCTCCTGGAACCGGGCCCGCAGATAATCAAATAAAAACCGCAGAAATACCAGTAAAATCAAAGCCAGCAAACAAATACCGACCCACTTTTTCTCAAACACCGCCTCCCCGCGGGCATCCATAATCAGCATACCGATCATATAGGCCGCCACAATGACGGGAAATGCTGCAAACCAGGTGGAAAAAAGCGAAAAGATAAAACCAATGTACAATCTTTTTTTGAAATCGCCGCACCAATTCATAATTCGTCTGATTGTCTTAAACATGCTGGGTCTCCTTTCCGGCAGCGGATACTGCCCATTGTCTGGCCCCGATATGGGCCTCCCACATATCCTGGTAGAGCGGGCAGGATGCCAGTAATTCTTCCTGCTTGCCCTGGGCCAGAATTTCACCCTGTTTTAATACTACAATATTATCCGCTTTACGGATCGTAGAAAGCCGGTGGGCGATTACCAAAAGGGTTTTCCCCTTTGCCAAAGCCGCAATACTCTGCTGAAGCTTTTCTTCGTTTTCCGGATCTGTAAATGCTGTAGCCTCATCGAGGACAATGACCGGGGCATTTTTCAGGATCATCCGGGCAATGGCAATCCGTTGTTTTTCGCCTCCTGAGAGCCGTTTTCCGGCCTCCCCCGCAGGCGTATCATAGCCAAGGGGCAGCTTTCGGATAAATTCTTCACACTGGGCCGCCCGCGCCGCCGCATAAACCTCCTCGTCACTGGCTTTCGGATTTCCCAGACGGATATTTTCCATAAGGGAACAGCCGAAAAGGAAATTATCCTGAGTAACAAAGCTTACCAAATCCGCTAATTGGGCAAGCGGCATCTGCCGGATATCCACACCGCCGATGGTAATCGAGCCATCCGTCACATCCCAGAAGCGGGCAATCAATTTGGCCACTGTGGATTTTCCGCCGCCGGAAGGTCCGACTAAAGCGGTGAAGCTTCCCTGGGGCAGATTAAGGTCAACGCCATGCAGTACTTCCTTACTCCGATCTTCGGAATAAGAGAAATGAACATCTTCCAATTGCACATCATATCCGAAAGTTTCCGCCGCCTTCTTCGGTTCGGGCAACGGAGGCATCTCCAGATAAGTCTGTAATTCTTCCACAGTCAACTGCACCTGCTTTATACTGTTTCCAAAGACTTCCAGCTGCGCCAGAGAGGTCACCATCGACATGGACAGCATAACGCCCAGCGCCGCCTGTGCCACGGAAATTGAGCCCCGCTCTCCCAGCCAGAGACACATTGGCAGGGTGCCCAAAAGGGTAGAGGGAAATAAAGCAAATGCCAGTTTAAAGGTAAGCCAGGTAGAGGACATCCATTTGATGACAAAGGTCTTGTAATCCA
>CAYRTA010000188.1:0-2631 GCA_964427045.1 uncultured Hoministercoradaptatus sp.
CAGAATGTAAATTCCTATGGGAAGAATCTGAAGGAACCGGTTACGTTTGCCGGACTTTTAAAGGAAGTAGAGAAAGTAGAAGGTTTAAAGCGCATTCGTTTCATGACTTCTCACCCCAAGGATTTATCGGATGAATTGATTGCGGTGATGGCGGAAAGTGAGAAAATCTGCGATCATTTACATTTGCCGCTGCAGTCCGGAAGCAGCCGGATTTTGAAGCGGATGAACCGTCATTATACCAAGGAAGATTATCTTGCCTTAGTAGCGCGCATCCGAAAGGCTATGCCGGATATTTCCCTTACCACGGATATTATCGTGGGATTTCCGGGGGAGACGGAGGAAGATTTTCAGGAGACCATGGAGGTAGTGCGCCAGGTGCAGTATGACAGTGCGTTTACCTTTATTTATTCCCGCAGAACGGGAACGCCTGCTGCCGCCATGGAGGATCAGGTACCCCAGGAAGTGGTAAAAGACCGCTTTAACCGGCTGCTGGCTTTGGTTCAGGAGATTGCCAGAAAGCGTTGTGCCCGTTTTGAGGGCAGTGTACAGGAGGTATTGGTAGAAAACATAAATGAGCAGGATGAGTCACTGGTAACCGGACGTATGACCAATAATCTGTTGGTACATTTTCAGGGAGACGATTCTATGATTGGCTCTATAAAACAGGTGCGTCTGGATGAATGCAAAGGATTTTATTATATGGGAACACCCGTATAAGAGAGGAAGGTAACAAATTTGGCTACTTTATCACCAATGATGCAGCATTATGTAAAAACAAAAGAGGAATATAAGGATTGTATTCTTTTTTACCGCCTGGGTGATTTTTACGAGATGTTTTTCGATGACGCAAAAACGGTGTCACGGGAATTGGAATTAACCCTGACGGGAAAAGAATGCGGACTGGATGAGCGGGCGCCCATGTGCGGTGTTCCTTACCATGCTGCTGAGACCTATATCAGCCGCCTGATTGAAAAAGGATACAAGGTGGCTATCTGCGAGCAGATGGAAGACCCCAAACAAGCCAAGGGTATGGTGAAACGGGAAGTGGTACGCATCGTTACTCCGGGAACCAATCTGAATACGGAACTTTTGGAGGACGGTAAGAATAATTATCTGATGTCCATCGTTTGCCTGTCCAATCATTTTGGCCTTTCCGCGGCTGACGTATCCACTGGCGAATGTTATATCACCGAGGTGGATAATATCCGGAAACTTTCGGATGAGATTAACCGCTACATGCCTTCCGAAATCATCTGCAACGATGCGTTTTTACTTTGCGGCATTGATGTGGAGGATTTAAAAGGAAGATTACATATTACCGTATCCGCCCTGGAAGCGTGGTATTTTGGGACGGAGATTTGCCACCGGACCTTAAAAGAACATTTTAAAACAGCTTCTTTGGAGGGACTTGGCATCGGAGATTACGATTGCGGCGTTATTGCCGCCGGCGCGTTGTTCCGATATCTTCTGGAAACCCAGAAAAACTCTCTGGAACACATGAATCGTATGATTCCCTATGTACCTGATACCTATATGATGATTGACAGTTCCAGCCGGCGGAATCTGGAATTGGTGGAAACCCTGAGAGAAAAGCAAAAGCGCGGTTCTCTTTTGTGGGTGCTGGATAAGACAAAGACTGCTATGGGCGCACGGCTTTTGCGTAATTACGTGGAGCAGCCCCTGGTAAATGCCCAGGATATTAACGACCGGCTGGATGCCGTGACGGAACTGAATCTTCAGGCCATGCTGCGGGAAGAAATCCGGGAGTATCTAAATCCGGTCTATGATCTGGAACGTCTGGTCAGCCGTATCAGTTACCGTTCCGCAAATCCCAGAGATTTGATTGCCTTTAAGACTTCTCTGGAGATGATTCCCCACATCAAGAATCTGTTAAAAGAATTTACAAGTCCGCTGCTTCGCGAGATCGATGAAGATTTGGACGGGCTGGAAGATATTTTTACCCTGATTGACAGGGCGATCTGTGATGATCCGCCGCTGATTGTCCGGGAGGGCAGTATTATCAAGGACGGATATCATAAGCAGGTCGATCAGTACCGCAGTTCCAAGACGGAAGGAAAGACCTGGCTTGCGAAGCTGGAAGCGGAAGAAAAAGAAAAGACAGGAATCCGCAATCTGCGGATAAAATATAACAAAGTATTTGGCTATTATCTGGAGGTTACCAATAGCTTTAAAGATCTGGTACCGGATTATTATATGCGAAAACAGACGCTGACCAATGCGGAACGCTATATTACGCCGAAGCTAAAAGAGTTAGAGGACATGATTCTCGGCGCGGAAGATAAGCTGTATGCCCTGGAATACGATCTGTTTTGTGAAGTGAGAGAGCAGATTTTTAAGGAGATTCCCCGCATTCAAAAGACGGCCAAAGGTCTGGCACGTCTGGATGTCTTTGCCTCTCTGTCGGTAGTTGCCCAGAGAAATAATTATGTACGGCCGACGATCAATACCAAAGGTGTCATTGATATTAAAAATGGCCGTCATCCGGTAGTGGAGAAAATGATTCCCAATGATCTTTTTATATCCAATGATACCTATTTAGATAATGGGTCAAAACGAATTTCCATTATTACGGGACCGAATATGGCAGGAAAGTCTACCTATATGCGTCAG
>CAYRTA010000189.1:0-2606 GCA_964427045.1 uncultured Hoministercoradaptatus sp.
ATTCCTGCATTGACAGACTTTACCTTTATGGAAGAGAAAAAAGGAAAATTATTTGTAAACTCTCCAAATGCATTGGCTGGAAATGAGATCTCCAAATGTGATACTTCTACGGCAGAGTATCAGGGCAAAGAGACCGGACTGGTAGATTATAAAGGTACAGAAGCTGATGTACTGGCTCAGATTCGCGCGCTGGTATCCCTTCTTCCATCAAACAATGAGGATGATACTTCTTATATTGAATGTACGGATGATTTGAACAGAGTATGTAAAGGCCTGGCTAACTGTGCGGGAGATACTTCTATCGCTCTGGCTCAGATCAGTGATAACAACGTGTTCTTTGAGGTGAAAGCTGACTATGCGAAGAATATGGTTTGCGGCTTTATCAAATTAAACGGAGCCACCGTAGGAGCCGTTGCAAACAGAAGTGAAATCTATGATGCAGAAGGCAATCTGGCTGAAAGTTTTGACACTGTTTTGACAGCAAGAGGAGCAAAGAAAGCCGCGGAATTCGTTACTTTCTGTGACGCTTTCAATATTCCGATTCTGAGTCTTACCAATGTAACCGGATTCCACGCAACGAAGTGTTCTGAAGCAAATATGGCAAAATCCGTAGCGAAACTGACCGCTGCATTTGCTGACGCTACCGTTCCGAAGGTAAATGTAATCGTTGGTAAAGCATACGGAAGTGCTTATCTGGCTATGAACAGCAAATCCATCGGAGCAGATATGGTATATGCATGGCCGACCGCTGAGATTGGTATGATGGATGCCAAACTGGCAGCAAAGATTATGTATGCTGATTCCGATATTGCAACTATTAATGAAAAGGCTGCCGAATATGCAACTCTGCAGTCCAGTGTATTATCCGCAGCCAGAAGAGGATACGTGGATACCATTATCGAAGCTGAGGATACAAGAAAATATGTGATCGGTGCTTTTGAAATGCTTTATACAAAGAGAGAGGACCGTCCAAGCAAAAAACACGGAACAATTTAATGAGGTGAGCATATGAAGCAAACATGGAAAAAAGTAGTCAGCCTGTTGCTGGCAGTTATGTGCGTCTTTGCTCTGACCGCCTGCGGTGATGAGGCAGAGGACAGTTACCGCACCATTACAGATGACATGGTCACAAATTGTGAAGAGGTGTCCACCAGTGTGATTCAGACGCTGGCATCTTTTTCGGAGGACGATCTGACGTCTGAGACGTATTGGGACAGCAGAGACACATTCACCAGACTGGCAATCAGAGAATGGTATGAGAATACGGCTGATCTCGGCGCGCTTGTTGGTGTACAGAGCGTGACATCGGATGTTGACGATGAGGGACTGCAGGTAACTGTAAGAGTAGAGGCTGAATTTGAACAGAATAACGGTGAAATTGCGGTTGTATTTAACTACGATTCCTCATATGACCAGATGCTGCCAGGTTATTTGACTGTTTCCGAAGAGGAAACGTTCGCCGGAAACATGAAAGGCGCCGGTATCAATACTCTTATGGGCGTTGGAACCGTATTCGTAGTTTTGATCTTCCTGATCCTGGTTATTTCCCTTTTCAAATATGTAAATTTGATTGGAAAGAAGAAAGAGGAAGCGCCGAAAGCAGTGGCGAAACCTGCTCCGGCACCTGTACCGAAGGCAGCGCCTGTTGAAGAGAATCTGACAGATGATCTGGAATTGGTTGCAGTTATTTCCGCAGCGATCGCTGCATCGGAGAACACTTCCACAGATAGTTTTGTGGTTCGTTCTATCAAAAAAGTGAATAGAAGTAAATGGCAGAGAGCCTAAATCATAGGAGGAATATCACATGAAAACTTATACAATTACTGTAAATGGCAATGTATACAATGTAACTGTTGAAGAAGGAACCACCGCTGGCGCACCGGCAGCAGCACCTGCACCTGTTGCAGCACCCAAGGCAGCTCCGGCGCCGGCAGCAGCACCTGCAGCAGCGGCAGCACCGGCTGGCGCAGTATCTGTAACTGCTTCCGTTCCTGGAAAAGTATTTAAAGTAGAAGCAAGCGTTGGACAGGCAGTAAAAGCGGGTGACCCGATCATTATTCTGGAAGCTATGAAGATGGAAATTCCGGTTGTTGCTCCGCAGGATGGTACCGTTGCCAGCATCGATGTAGCTGTAGGTGATGCAGTAGAATCCGGAGATTCTCTGGCATCCTTAAACTAATTGCAGAGGTCACTGTTCAGTACCTTCTCTTACAAGATGCTGAAATAAACAACGGGAGGTAATAACATGAGTATAATGAACACATTGTTGAATCTGTGGGATCAGACAGCATTCATGAATCTGGACTGGGGAAACTACGTCATGATTCTGGTTGCTCTGGTTTTCCTGTATTTGGCAATTAAACACGGATTTGAGCCGTTGCTTTTGGTGCCCATTGCATTTGGTATGCTGTTGGTAAACATTTACCCGGACATCATGGCCGATCCATATGTGGATGCACAGGGTATCGAGCATGCCGGCGGTCTGCTCCATTATTTCTTCCTTCTGGATGAATGGAGTATCCTGCCATCCCTGATTTTCATGGGTGTTGGCGCGATGACAGACTTTGGTCCCCTGATCGCGAATCCGAAGAGTTTTATTCTGGGTG
>CAYRTA010000190.1:0-2491 GCA_964427045.1 uncultured Hoministercoradaptatus sp.
TGTCAATTGGGATAAAAGACTTGCAAGAGTCAGCAAAAAATAGTAAAATGGACGGATAAACTTGCTATATTGTTTTCTGGAAGGATAGATCATGAAGAAATTAGTTCAGACTATTCTGGGTTTCGCTAATCGTTTGGCAGAGGATCGTGTATCGGCATACGCATCCCAGGCAGCTTACTTTATCTTGCTGTCCTTTATTCCGATACTGATGTTATTGATGACGTTGGTTCAGTACACGCCCATAACCCAGGAGATTGTAACGGACATTATATTGCAGATCGTTCCGGATAATGCGGACCTGCGTGCATTTTTTCTGAATATCATTAATGAAGTATATAATAAATCCGCTTCCATCGTACCTATTTCTGCAGTATTTACTCTTTGGAGCGCGGGTAAGGGAGTTCAGGCGTTAAATAATGGTGTCAATGCGATTTACCATGTTTCTGAGACCCGTAATTATGTGGTGATGAGATTTCGATCTGCAATCTATACACTGTTGTTTATTGTAGCGGTAGCCGGAACATTGCTTGTTTTGGTTTTTGGTAATACGATTCAGGGGCTGCTGACTGTCTATATACCGGTTTTGGCCCGCATCACGGCTTACATTATCGGTATGAGAACCGGGGTTTCTCTTCTGGTACTTATTTTGTTTTTACTGATGATTTACCGCTTCTTGCCGAACCGTAAGGTTCATTTAAGAAATCAGATTCCCGGCGCCGTTGTAGGTGCGGTGGCGTGGTCTCTGTTTTCTCTGGGCTTTTCTGTTTATCTGGATGTATACGATGGTATGTCCAATATGTATGGAAGCCTGACAACGATTATTTTAGTCCTTTTGTGGCTCTATTTCATTATGTTTATTACGTTGATCGGGGCGGAAATTAACGCTTATTTTGAAGAAAAAATCCGGCGGATGAACGAACTGGCAAAAGAGAAAATTAAAGAAGAATACCATGAGTTACTGAGCGGCCTGACGGATCATGGCAGCAACCATGACATGGATGAGGCAGAACCGCAAAAGTCGGAAGAATGAATGCGCGGCTGAATAGTTCCGGTCAGATAAATAAAATACTTGACATAAAATAAAAGAATGCGTAAAATATCTTCGTATAGAAACTGCTGTGAAGGTGTTAGTAGACATATATTTTCTATCAGAGAGAAAAGGTCACCGGCTGAAAGCCTTTTTGAGTTCAGATATATGTTGAGATTCCCACCGGAGCTTCTTCCCTGAAAGGAATGAACAGACAGATGGCGTTGTGTTCTGCGTGCATTTTGATAGGGGAAGACGTGCTGACGCGTTAAGTCAATGAGAGTGTCCGAAGCATGCTTCGGGAATCAGGGTGGTAACGCGAGTATGGCTCGTCCCTTTATGGGGCGGGTCTTTTTTGTTTCATAGGAAATTATGCCATTTTGTTCTAAGGACAATATGGTTTCCGATGAAACGAAAAAGCGCTTCGCCGCAGGCGGAGAATCCTGCGGAGCAGGATACAAACAGGTAAGAAATTAAAATGATGATAGAAGGAGAAAAGTCATGAGCAATAGTATTAAAGAAAGATTGCAGGCGATTCTGGACGAGGCATCCGAACGGATTGAGCAGTCGGATGCGCTGGATAAGCTGAATGATGTCAGAGTAAATTATCTGGGTAAGAAGGGGCAATTGACGGCTGTTTTAAAGGGTATGAAGGACGTGGCTCCGGAAGACCGCCCGAAAGTCGGACAGATGGTCAATGATGCCAGAGCCACCATTGAGAAGATGATGGAAGAGACGAAAACCCGCCTGGAAAAAGAATTGATGGAAGCGAAGATGCAGGCGGAGGTTATCGACGTTACCCTGCCGGCTAAGAAGGCAAATGTGGGTCATCGTCATCCCAATACCATCGCTTTGGAAGAGGTAGAACGTATCTTTGTTGGTATGGGCTATGAAGTGGTGGAAGGTCCGGAAGTAGAGTATGCGGATTACAATTTTACCAAGCTGAATATTCCGGAAAATCATCCGGCCCGTGACGAGCAGGATACCTTCTTTATTGATGATCGGATTCTTTTGCGTTCTCAGACTTCTCCGGTACAGGCGCGGAAGATGGAAGAAGGCAAACTGCCGATTCGTATGATCGCGCCGGGACGTGTATTCCGTTCTGACGAAGTGGATGCGACCCATTCGCCATCCTTCCATCAGATCGAGGGCCTGGTTATTGACAAGCATATTACCTTTGCTGATTTGAAGGGAACACTGGAAGAGTTTGCGAAAGAACTGTTTGGACCGGAAACAAAGACTAAATTCCGTCCCCATCATTTCCCGTTCACGGAGCCAAGCGCGGAGGTGGATGTTTCCTGCTTCAAATGCGGGGGAACCGGCTGCCGTTTCTGTAAAGGCAGCGGCTGGATTGAGATCCTGGGCTGTGGTATGGTACATCCGCATGTGTTGGAAATGTGTGGTATCGATCCCAATGAATATACGGGATTTGCTTTTGGTGTAGGTCTGGAACGTATTGCTTTG
>CAYRTA010000191.1:0-2445 GCA_964427045.1 uncultured Hoministercoradaptatus sp.
TCATCAATCAGTAAGAGTTCAAATGAACTACCCTTTTGACGCAAGATGGAATCCACGCATTGTTTTAAATAATCTGAACTGTTATAAACCGGAACGATGATCGAAAACATTATTTTATCCATTTGAGGTATCTTCCACCTTCCATGCACGGAGTGTCATGCCTTGCGCAAAGGGCATAATATCATAAGTCTGAGCAAAGATGCCGATTCCCTTGGTATCTCCTTGGCACCAGTCAACGGCTCCTGTGATTCTGGTTACAGTGCGCAGCTTATCCAAACAGCGGTCAGATACCTTCCCATATTCTTTCTCTGCAAAGACTGCGGCACATTCTCTATAAAAGTATGCCAGCGCTGCCGTTGCGGAACTGTCATATCCCTGTTTCATCTGCATAATATAGCCAAATCCACCATCTGCACGTTGAAAGTGAAGATAGCTGTCCGCAGTTTTGCGTATCTGCTCCTTCAGCCACTGCTTATCTTCGCCATCAGGTAACTCTTTGTAGGTATCTATCAAACCCAAAGTGTACCAACCGGCGCCACGCCCCCAGCCATAAACACCCAATGGCAGCTTTGAGGACACGCTATAAGAATGGTTGGGCAAAGAAGCGCTCCCCTCCAAGCCATACTCCGAAAATGCTCGAAGCTGCTTGACTGCCAGTGCGATGTATTCCGGTTTCCTGTAGGTTTTTCCATAGCAGGCCAGAAACGGACACGCCAAGCCTATGGTGTCCACATACCGCTCATCTGATTTTACATCATTCACATAGACCAACGTACCATCTTCTGCTGTTCGTGCTGAGATAAGCTCTGCTGCAAAATCCATGGCCGGGCGAATCTGTTCTGGGTCAGAGACTTTCAGTATGCAGTAGGCCAACATACCGCAGTCCACATTCGTCGGAGCTGTTTTGAACATACCGTTCTGATCCAATAGCTTGTCGATCGCTTTTTTCACCGCCTCTTTACACTGAGCCGTACCAATGTGTTCCAAGCCCAGCAGCAGGCTGGCGGTTTGCCATGACTGAATTGTATTGCTGCGATATTTCCCTTGAAGCATATCCAACAACAAATATCTATTGTTGTCCGTGATTTTGACCGTAGGGGTTTTTATGGTCCAACGAATGGCCCGATGGATTACCGCTTTACGCCAAACTTCTATATCCGGCCATCTGCCGATATGATAACGGCAGTACCGATGCAGTATGTAATGGTAAAAGTCCACGCCCCAGATGACTAACGTAGCTGCTGCGATGATCCACGAGAAAATCTGTAATACTATCATTTTTTGTTTAGACCTTTCACTGCACTTACCGCAGATTCCATCTTGGATTTATATGTGGGCATGGCGTCATACAAATGGCCTTTGATACTCTGTTCCCGTTCCATATGCCAGAGGAAAGCCTGCGTTAGAGTTTCTGGTTCTGCTATGGACTGTACCGGTAAAACATAATTGGACTCAGTTCCAAACAAGTCTCTGGCAATCCCTTTGGCCTTAACGGAATACCCTACCACCAGTGTAGGAACCCCGCTGGAATAAGCCGCAATCGTAGCGTGCGTTCTGGCTCCGACAAAAAAACGGCACCGGGCAATAAAACCCTTGAGCTGCTCTGCATTATGGTCTTTGATCAGAACGATACGTCCGCTGTCAGGAAAGGCATTATATAATCCCAGCAATGGTTCCCGGTCATCATTTCCAGATTCCACCACATGGGGAATCAAGGCAATATTCATTTCCGTTTTCTCTAAAATATAGGCAATCAAACGACGATAACTTTCAAAAGTAATCCCATCTCTGGATTCGCTTTTGATAATCAGCGGACTTACATTAATGCCTATCGTATTGCCGGACATAAAGCCCTTCGGCAGAGGCAATTCCACCGACTCCAAGAAAAAGGCCGGGTCCGGCGCGAGAATTGTGTTCGGGTTGACCTTTTTTAGCGCTTCATAGCTGATTGTTTCTCTGGATACGATCAAATCATACCGGGCGATATCTTTCACGATATCTTTTCGTTTCAGCAATTCCGGTTCCACAGAGCATCCCCACAGAACGGTTTTCGCGCCCCTTTGATGTAAGGCCCGGTTGTAATACCCCAGAATATCCTGTCCGGCATAGCAGTAATTGTCGCCGCCAATGGACAGGCACACATCGCCGGGCGCTACTTGAGAAAAGAAAGCATGGTGGGCATACTTAATGTGAAGATAATCTGTGCGGGTCAGCTTATGATGAACAGCAGATAGAAACCATCTGGGAGATGGCTTTTTGGCAGGAGCATACGCATCTTCAAAAAGAGGCAATTCAGAATCCAGAGCGTAAGATTGGTCTGAAACTATGCCAGTCGTACACAGAGTCAAACCAGGCCCCAGCAAACGATTTGTAGAGCGGACAATCGCTTCACAGCCATGATTTGCGCTTCCGCCGTGGTAGTATAAGTACATACTGTTCATAACC
>CAYRTA010000192.1:0-2305 GCA_964427045.1 uncultured Hoministercoradaptatus sp.
ATTGACAAATTTCAAATATTGAGATAGGAGTGAAGTGTTATGAAAAAAAGAATAGGTAGTATCTTATTGGCGGCTGGTGTATTGACAGGAATGCTGGCCGGCTGCGGCGGCGCCGACAACCAGGAAACAGCCCAAACCTCCGGCGATGAGGTCACCACCATTGTCTGCGGAACGACGACGGGCTATTATCCCTTTGTATACACTGACGAGAATGATGAGTTGGTGGGATATGACATTGAATTGATTCAGGCAGTATTTGACCGTCTGCCTCAGTATGATTTGCAGTTTGAGTTAAATCAGTGGGATGCCATTTTGACAGGGCTCGACAGTGGTCTGTATCAGATCAGTACGGAGTGCATTTTCTATAGCGAAAGCCGTGCGGAAAAATATTATTATTCCGATCCGATCTTCTATGATCCGGTAGTTGCGGTAACGGCAGCTGATGAACGGGATATTACGACCTTTGACGATATAGCCGGAGAGGTTACGCCGTGTATGGCGGGAGATATCTGGGCGCTGGCAGTGGAAAGCTATAATGAAACCCACCAGGATAATCCGATCATTATTGAGTATACGGAGTCCGATTTCTTCCAGCTGTTCACGAAGGCAGAAGCCGGTGAATATGTGCTGTTGACAGACTATGGAATGGCTACGGGACTTGCAGAGAGTAACGATTCCAATGTGAGGATTCAGATTCTGGACCAGGATTTCCTTTCTGATTATGTGGACAGCAGTTTTACCTATTTCCTCATGAGCCAGTATGGAGAGGAATCCGCGCAGCTGCGGGATGCGGTAAATGAAGCCCTGGCGGAGGTCATGGCTGACGGCACGGCCAAGGAAATCAGTGAGAAATACTTTGGCGAGGATTTTACGCCGGTAAATTATGAATAAGACAAAATGATGATGAATAAGAGCGAATGGTGAACAAGACAAAATGATGAATAAGGCCGAATGGTGAATACTACTGACAGGTACGGAAAGGAGATTCCTATGTGGGAAGATACGAATATTTGTGCGGAGTGTGTTCCGCAAGACCCAAATGAAAACTGGTGGATATTGATTGAACCGACGCCCCGCTGGCTGCGGGTGAAGGTGGGAGATGAGTGGATTGCAGACAGTAAGCGGGCCCTGGTCATTAATGAAGCGGGCCGTCTGCCGGTCTATTATTTTCCGATGGAAGATGTCCGCATGGATCTTCTGAGAAAGCGCAAAGAGCAGTTATACTGTGAACATAAGGGTATGGCAACCTTCTGGGATATTGTTGTGGGTGAACGCATCATTGAAAATGCCGTGTGGGGCTATCTGGACCCTGAAGAGGACAGCGCAGGACTGAAAGGGTATGTGACCTTTGTCTTTAAAGCTATGGATCACTGGTATGAGGAGGAAGAGGAGATTTTCGTTCATGCCCGCGATCCCTACACACGGATTGATACCATTCCCAGTTCCCGCCATATACAGGTATACTTAAACAACCAGCTGGTGGCTGACAGCGTTCGCCCGGTGATCCTTTTTGAAACGAAACTGACACCGCGCTACTATCTTCCCGCGGAAGATATCCGCATGGAATATTTTAAACCCTCCAGTCTGAAAACCCGCTGCCCTTACAAAGGGGTAGCTTCCTACTGGTCGGCGGATGTGAATGGCAAACAGTATGAGAATGTGGTGTGGAGTTATCAGGAACCACTTCCGGAACTTCCGAAAATCAAAGGGCTGTACAGCTTCTATAATGAAGAAGTGGATTTACTGACCATTGATGGAGAGGCATGGGAACTGCGCCGGGAGGACCGGCTTCCCTACGAAAAAACACCGGCCGATTTTGACTTTGATTAACCCAAAATAGAGATACAGGAGAATATACGGTGGCACAGACATTTATTGAAAAGTTTAAGATTCCCGATGTGGCGGTGAAATTCATTGACGTCATGTTTACGAAACAGGATCAGATAGTGGGTGATAAGATGGAAAAGGAGGTTTTCACCCGGGAGGATATCGCGGATATCCTGGATATGCAGGCAGATATTTATTTACAGGATGCGTATGAAAGAGGCGTGGTTTCCATTGTGGACCGGCAGAAGGGAACCTACAAACTGAATTGCTTTTATGGCTTTTTGGATGTGTTCTGTGTCACCCAAAAGGAAAAATACCATGCAGAGATCACAAGAGCGGACAGAGGCCTGATTGATGCCTGGTATTTTCAGGCTTATTGCGACGGTTTAGACCCGGACTATCAGAAACGCCCTACCAAAGATGAGATTCTTACCCTGGAAGAGGCCCTGGAACAAGTGGACCGGGATGATCGGCAGCT
>CAYRTA010000193.1:0-2261 GCA_964427045.1 uncultured Hoministercoradaptatus sp.
GCTATGACCCTTGGTACCAGAATCGTAGTTATGAAAGACGGCGTTGTTCAGCAGGTAGATACTCCTCAGAACCTGTACAATGCTCCTGGAAACCTGTTCGTTGCTGGATTCATCGGATCTCCGCAGATGAACTTCCTGGATGCTAAAGTTAAAGTATCCGGCAAAGATGTTGACCTTCTGGTTGGACCAAACACCTTCAGACTGCCTGCTGAAAAAGCAAAAGCTGTTATCGATGGCGGATATGATGGAAAGACTGTAGTTATGGGTATTCGTCCTGAGAACGTTACCGACGTAGCTTCTACTTATCCGGATGCAACCGTTAAAGCAAAAGTAAACGTATACGAGTTGCTTGGTGCAGAAGTATTCCTGTACTTTGAAGTAGAAGGATTTAACATGACCGCTCGTGTTGAACCTCATACCACTTCCAGAATGGGTGATACCGTTACTTTCGGTCTGGATATGTCCAAAGTACATGTATTTGACAAAGAAACAGAGAAAACAATTACCAACTAATCTTGATAATAAAGTTATGAGAGTGAAGGCGCCATTCCTGAAAAGGAATGGCGTTTTTTCATAGGAAATGACTCCATTTTGTTTTAGCACAATCCTGTTTCCTATGAAATAGAAAGGCGCTCCGCGCAGGATCGCACTTCCTTCTGAGGGTTCTTCCGGTTGATTTTTTCCATAAAATACGATATGATGTGATACGATAGGGCGGCATTAACAGATATCAGGAAGGGGTGTGAGAATTTGGTTTCAAGCCAGGTATTACAGAAAACGATTGATGAATTAAGGGCAATTACCAGGGTGGCCTTGTGCGTATATAGTGTAGACGGTCAGATTTTAGCTACCACGTTTACGGGGGAAAACCCAACTTCGGAACATGTACAGGCATTTGTGCAGTCGCCTGCCGATAGTCAGGTATTGCTGGGACACCATTTTTTCAAAGTTTATGATGACCGGAGTCTGGAATATGTTATTGTAACGGGAAGCGGCAGCGAAGATGCTTATATGATCGGAAAGATTGCTGTCAGTCAGATTCAGAATTTAATTATTGCTTATAAAGAGCGTTTAGATAAAAATAATTTTGTCCAAAATCTGCTGCTGGATAATTTATTATTGGTAGATATTTATAATCGTGCCAAAAAGCTGCGGATTGAGACAGAAGTCCGCCGGGTGGTCTTTATGGTGGAGACCAAGTATGAGAAGGATAGTAACGCCATGGAGACGGTGCGCAGCATGTTTGCATCGAAACCAAAAGATTATATTACCGCGGTAGATGAAAAAAATATTATCATTGTGAAAGAACTGAAAGATACGGAAGGCGAAGAGGATCTATTGCAGACGGCCCGTCTGTTGGTTGATATGTTGAATGTGGAAGCAATGTCTCAGGTGCGTGTTTCTTATGGAAATATTATCAATGAGATCAAAGATGTGTCCCGTTCTTATAAAGAAGCAAAAATGGCGCTGGAGGTAGGCAAGATTTTCTATGCGGATAAGACGGTTATTCCTTACAGCAATCTGGGCATTGGACGTCTGATTTATCAATTACCGCTGCCTCTGTGCCAGATGTATATGAATGAAGTATTCGGGAACCGGCTTCCGGATAGTTTTGATGAAGAGACGCTGACAACGATTAATAAGTTCTTTGAGAATAATCTGAATGTATCGGAGACCTCCCGTCAGCTTTATGTGCACCGGAATACATTGGTATACCGGCTGGAAAAACTGCAAAAAAGCACGGGTCTGGATATCCGGGTATTTGATGATGCCCTGACCTTTAAAATCGCCATGATGGTAGTCAGCTACATGAAATACATGGAGAAACATGATTAGGTAACCAGATGTAAGAGAAATAGAAAGAGGAGTGATTACTATGATTCAATTATTGAAAGGCGGTTCTTATCTTTTGAACGGAACCGAACTTGTGACTGCAGAAGCGGCAGCGGCGCAGGGGTTACCTGCCCCCAAGGAAGCAGCGAAACAGACGATGGCATATAATATACTGAAAGCCCATAATGTTTCGGGTAATATGGAAAAACTGCAGATCAAATTTGATAAACTGACCTCCCATGACATTACGTTTGTGGGTATTATTCAGACGGCCAGAGCTTCCGGACTTGAGAAATTCCCTGTTCCTTATGTGCTGACAAACTGCCACAATTCCCTTTGCGCCGTAGGCGGAACGATCAATGAAGATGACCATATGTTTGGTCTTACCTGCGCAAAGAAATACGGTGGTGTTTATGTACCGCCTCATC
>CAYRTA010000194.1:0-2120 GCA_964427045.1 uncultured Hoministercoradaptatus sp.
TGATAGCGCCATACAGCGGCCGCGCTCCCTTACAGCAGGATCCTCTCTATCCTGTAGTCTTTCCCGTCGATCTCCATTACCACAAAGGACGGATCGGTCCCCCGCCGCGGACATGTACAGCTTCCCGGATTTAACCACAACTGTCCATTGATGACTTCCTCCGAATAAACATGAGTATGTCCATAAACGATCACATCCGCTTCCTTCGCTTCTGTTCCCGCCATATTGCGGTCATGAATCATGAAAAACTCAAGTCCTTCTATGCAAAAACGCTGTGTCGGCGCAATGTTTTTCGCCCAATAGCCATCACTGTTTCCCCGTACCGCATATAATTTCCCCATAAACCGTATCTTATCCAAAATACGTTCCTCCGCGAAGTCACCCGCATGCAAAATATAATCACAGGTTTCCAGCACCTCTAATACTTTCGGCCATATAATTCCATGCGTATCTGATAAAATTCCAACCTTTGCAGACATTTTTCTCCTCCCGATATCTGTTCTTCATTTTTTACTGCTTCTTATCCATTGTTTTATGCGCCATTTCTGACTCACGCTCTTCTGAGTGTCTCTATTATTATAGCATAGGAGCCGGGCAGACGCAAATCAGGCGCAGGAAATAATCCCTGCGCCCGATAAATCATTATCTGAAACTGTGCCGCACTATCTTGCAACTTTTCCTTTCTTTACTCTATAGGTGCCGCTAGCTACACTGACCAGACCGGAATAATTAAAGTTTACTTTACCATTCCTAATGTACCACCAGCCATTCTGGTTCTTTGCGATACCGTTGTAGTTGAAATTCACCTTGCCGTTTGTAACCTTCCACCAGCCATTCTGGTTCTTTGCTACCGTATTGGCTTTAAAGTTTACTTTACCATCTTTAATATACCACCAGCCGTACGCATTTTTATACTTCGATACGCCTGTATATGTAAAGTCTACTTTTCCGTTCTCAACAAACCACCAGCCATTTTTATTCTTTGCTACGGTATTCGCTGAGAAATCAACCTTTCCGTTTACAATGTACCACCAGCCATACGTATTCCTATAATTGGCCAGACCCGTAAACTCATGCTGCACACTGCTTCCTACAACATAATACCAGGTTCCCTTTGCCCCGATCGCGCCGGCAGTATCTTTCAATACGCTGTTCTGATCAAATCTGACTGCGCCGTTTACAACATACCAGTCGCCATTTTCATTTGATGCAAATCCGGTATAACCAAAATCTACAACACCATTCTTTACGTAATACCAGCCGTTCACATTCTTTGCTACAGTAGTGACGTTTGCAGCAATCTCACCATCTTTGTAATAGTACCAGTTGCCATCTGCAGCCTTTGTATTGGAAAGTCCATCCGGAATCTTAACCGACCCATCTTTTACCGGAATCTCTTCCCGGTAACTGTCGCCGCATACCTTACAGGTGTATTCACAGTATCCTGCTTCTGACGTTGTGGCTTCCACCGTATCTGTCAGTTCATATTCACATTCAAGAGCTGTTTCCAGCAATTCGCCGCAGTCACCGCAGATCACATCATGGGCGCCGTCTCCATTGCTCACCGCATCAAGTGTTTCATGCTGATGCAGATACAGGGAATCCGCGCTTCCCCAGCCGCCGTCCTGCATACTGATCGTAATGCATACCAGTACTTCCGTATCCTCTTCCAACTTGAATGTAACAGAAGGATGTAAGAAATTCGCGCTGTCTGTAGAATATCCTGTCACAGAAACCGGCTCGCCTTTAAACAGCACATTTCCATCCGTATCAAGCACAGACATGGTCACCTGATCACCTGCCGCGCCCATGGCAACAGACTCAAGGGTATAATATCCCGCTTTCAGGGCGATCGGCTCCTTATAAGAAGCGCTGCTCTCTGTAGCCGTCGCGAAATACCAGTGGAGCGAACGGCTTCCTGCCAAAACGTCCTCCTTTGATTCAGCCTTCAATCCATTTCCGGAAATATCAAAATAAGAAGCGCTTTCAAATCCTGCCGCATCCGCATTTGTGATCAGATTAGGTTCGCTCACTGTCACGGTACACTGAACGTCAATCTTCGTCGTGCCGTCCGTGCATTCCTGAGACAGGTTCACCGTACCATTCACGGTATAGATGCC
>CAYRTA010000195.1:0-2070 GCA_964427045.1 uncultured Hoministercoradaptatus sp.
GGATGGTACCTTTGATATGTATGCGATTATGCATGCCCTGTATGATATCGGATTTGAGGGACCGATTCGTCCTGACCATGGCCGCCAGATTTGGGGAGAAAAGTCTATGCCGGGATATGGTCTGTATGACCGTGCGCTGGGAGCAGCTTATTTATGTGGATTGTGGGAATCCATTTCCAAGGAAAAGAAGTAAATAGCAAATAGCAATAGCTATGACATAGCGGGAGGATCAAGGATATGAAACTTACATTGGAAGGAATAAAAGACAGAGAAGCCTGGGAGCAGGCGGGAGTAAAACTTCCTTCTTATTCCATCGAGAAGGTTGTGGAAAATACAAAAGAGAATCCGGCGTGGGTACATATTGGGCCAGGAAATATTTTCCGTATTTTCATCGGCGGACTGGCAGACACATTGCTGGAAAAGAGCGAAAGTGAAACGGGAATTGTTTGTGTTTCACCGATTGATGCGGAGATTATTGATTATATTTACAAGCCGCACGATAATCTGGTGCTGGCCGTAACATTGAAAGCAGATGGTTCTACGGATAAACAGGTTATTGGTTCTCTGACCGAAGCGCTGGAACTTGTGGAGGAAAAAGAAGCTGGCTGGAAACGGTTAATCGAAATTTTCCGTAACCCCAGTCTCCAGATGGTATCTTTTACCATTACGGAGAAAGGCTATGCCCTGAGAAATACGGAGGGAAATTATCTGCCTGCAGTGGAACAGGATATTGCCAATGGTCCCAAGACCTATCCGACCTCAACGATGGCAATTGTATGCTCCTTATTATGGGAACGTTATCAGGCAGGTAAGACACCTCTGGCAGTGGTATCTATGGATAATTGTTCTCATAATGGAGAAAAACTCAGAGCTTCCGTATTGGAAATTGCCCGGAAATGGAAAGAGGCAGGATATGTGGACGAAGCATTCTATGGCTGGGTATCGGATGAAACGCAGGTATCCTTCCCCTGGTCTATGATTGATAAGATTACGCCGCGGCCAGCGGATTCCGTCTGCAAAGAGTTGGAAAAAATTGGAATCGAGGATGCAGCTCCGATTGTTACCCCAAAGAAAACGTATATTGCTCCGTTTGTGAATGCGGAGGAACCGCAGTATCTTGTTATCGAAGATGCGTTTCCAAATGGCAGACCTGCCCTGGAAAAAGCAGGCGTTTATCTGACAGACAGAGAGACAGTTAATAAAGTAGAACGAATGAAGGTTACGACCTGTCTGAATCCCCTTCATACGGCATTGGCCGTTTACGGCTGCATTTTGGGTTATACGTTGATTGCCGACGAGATGAAGGATGCACAGTTAAATCAACTGGTACATCAGATTGGCCCGGTGGAAGGTATGCCGGTGGTAACAGATCCGGGAATTCTTTCTCCGAAGGATTTCGTAGATGAGGTGATTCATGTCAGAATTCCCAATCCATTTATGCCGGATACACCTCAGCGTATCGCGACGGATACCTCTCAGAAAGTAGGTATTCGTTATGGTGAGACGATCAAAGCTTATGTGGAAAAATATGGAGATGCAAAGAAATTACAGGCGATTCCCCTTGCCATCGCAGGATGGTGCCGTTATTTGCTGGGCGTTAATGATGAAGGGGAACCGTTTGAATTGTCTGCTGACCCGCTGTTAGATGAGCTGGTAAAGAAGGTGGAAGGTATCCGTCTGGGACAGCCGGAAACCTATACAGGACAGCTTCATGATATCCTTTCCAATGAAACTATTTTCGGTATTAACCTCTATGAGGCCGGCATCGGAGAGAAAATTGAAGGTCTGTTTCTGGAAGAAATTCAGGGCGTGGGAGCAGTCAGAAAAACCCTGGAAAAATATCTGGATTAGCATCTATTCGGCCATTCAGGCCACAGCCCGCCTTTTTCAAAGGCTGTCCGCTGCTAAAGCATTTGCCGTGGTTGAATAGTTATAAAAATTATGATAAATTATGTCTAATTCCCTTGACGGATAGTCAATTATGCGTTATCGTATAGCCGTAAAGTGAATACTTACTTTTCTCTTATTCAGAGTGATGGAGATACATAGGATCTGTGAAGTCACGGCAAC
>CAYRTA010000196.1:0-2015 GCA_964427045.1 uncultured Hoministercoradaptatus sp.
GGCTTTATTATACAGCTGATGCCCTTTGCCGAAGAAGCGGTGATTGCCCAGCTGGAAAAAAATCTGGCAGAGGTCACTTCGGTGACCAGCCTTTTGGATGAAGGATTACGCCCGGAAGATCTTCTGGAACGGTTACTGGGGAATCTGGGGCTGGAAATCACAGACCGGGTAGAAACGGGATTTTCCTGTAACTGCAGCAAGGAGCGGGTTTCCCGTGTGTTGATCAGTGTGGGAGAAAAAGAGTTAAAGGATATGATACGGGAAGGAAAAGAAGTGGAACTGAATTGTCATTTCTGCAATTCCCATTACATGTTTACCATAGAAGAATTAAAACAATTACTGAGAAGAGCGAAACATTAGACCGAAGCATGAAGCGGTAAAATATGGACAAGGAGACGGGAAGATTATGAAACATGGATTTGTCAAGGTCGCTGCAGGCACGCCGGATATACAGGTTGCCGACTGCATTCACAATACGGAGGAGATTCTGCGTCTTGTTCGCGAGATGGAGAAGGAACAGGCGAAGCTGATGGTATTTCCGGAATTGTGCATTACCGGCTATACTTGCCGGGATCTGTTTTTGCAGGGAGCGTTGCTTGCCTCTGCCAGAGAGCGGCTTTTGTGGCTGGCAAAACAGACACAGGATGTGGATGCGCTGATCGTGGTTGGTCTTCCTCTGGAAGTGGGGGCCAAGATTTATAATGTGGCGGCATTTATCAGTCAGGGTCAGGTTATCGGTCTGGTTCCGAAAGTGAACCTGCCTAATTACGCGGAGTATTATGAGGCCAGACAGTTTACGGCCGGAGATTGTGAGCTGCGGACGGTATGGCTGGATGGAAAACCGGTACCGTTTCGTGCGTCCCTGCTCTTTTCCTGTACGGATATGCCGGAATTGACAGTGGCGGCGGAGATTTGCGAGGATTTATGGGTTCCTTATCCGCCCAGCATCCGTCACGCACTGGCAGGCGCGCTGGTGCTTGTGAATCTGTCGGCCGGAGATGAGGTTACGGGGAAAGAGGCATATCGCCGTGATTTGGTGAATGGCCAGTCCGCCCGTCTGGTTTGCGGATATATTTATGCTTCCGCCGGAGAAGGAGAATCGTCTACGGACGTGGTATTCAGCGGCCATAATCTGGTCTGTGAAAACGGAGCGATTCTGGCGGAGTCCCGGCGCTTTACGAATCAGACCATCTATGGCGATCTGGATGTTCATCGTCTTGCCATGGAGCGGAGACGGATGAATACCTATCCGGCGCCTTGCATGGAAGATTATACCACCGTAGCTTTTCATTTACAGATAGAGAAGACGCCCCTTGGCCGGGTATTTCCGCAAAAACCCTTTGTTCCGTCCAATAAAGCGGAACGTGAGAAACGCTGCGACGAGATTTTGTCGATTCAGGCCCTGGGATTGAAAAAGCGTCTGAAACATACCCACGCAAGCCATGCGGTGATTGGAATTTCCGGTGGTTTGGATTCTACGCTGGCCCTATTGGTAACGGCGCGGGCGTTTGATTATCTGGGTATGGACCGTCGGCAAATTACGGCGGTGACGATGCCCTGCTTTGGGACGACGGACCGGACCTACCGGAATGCCTGTGAATTGACCCGGAAGTTGGGGGCCGAACTGAAAGAAGTGGATATTCGCAAGGCAGTGAATCAGCATTTTGCGGATATCGGACATGATCCCCAGGTGCATGATGTGACCTACGAAAACTGTCAGGCCAGGGAACGGACGCAGGTGATTATGGATATTGCCAATCAAAGCGGCGGTCTGGTAATCGGTACGGGAGATTTGTCCGAATTGGCGCTGGGATGGGCCACCTATAATGGAGATCACATGTCGATGTATGGAGTGAACGCGTCCATTCCGAAAACGTTGGTGCGCCATCTGGTACGTTATTATGCGGATACCTGCGGCGATGAAGAACTGGCCCGTATATTGCTGGATATCCTGGATACCCCGGTGAGTCCGGAGTTACTTCCGCCTAAGGACGGGGAGATTGCACAGAAGACAG
>CAYRTA010000197.1:0-2004 GCA_964427045.1 uncultured Hoministercoradaptatus sp.
TATCAAAGTTGTTCGTGAAGCTACTGGTCTTGGCCTGAAAGAGGCTAAGGCAGTAGTTGACGGCGCTCCGAAGGTAGTAAAAGAAGGTGTTTCCAAGGCAGAAGCTGATGAACTGAAAGCTAAGCTGGAAGGCGAAGGAGCAAAAGTAACTCTGAAATAATTTTAGTAGTACTTTTAAAAGATAACAGAATGCAGAAATGGTTTTTTTACCATTTCTGCATTTTTTTGCTTGACAGTATTGACTTTTTGTGATACTGTAAAAAATGCACTATTATGGCAAGATATGCCTACCAGTCTAAATAAAATGTGTAAATGATGTGTAAAGGCATGAGCGTAATAAAATAAATACACAAGGGGTGAAACGGTCAATGGAAAAAAACAGAATACGTCCTATTACCAATGGAAAAAGTATGCGGATGAGTTACCAGAGACAAAAAGAAGTTTTGGAAATGCCCAACTTGATTGAGGTTCAAAAGAATTCCTATAACTGGTTTCTAAAAGACGGCTTAAGGGAAGTCTTTGATGATATCTCTCCCATCACCGATTATAGCGGCAAGTTGAGCCTGGAATTTGTGGACTTTACTCTGTGCGAAGACGATGTGAAATATTCTATCGAAGAGTGCAGAGACAGAGATGCAACATATGCGGCGCCTCTGAAAGTGAAGGTGAGACTATATAATAAGGAAAATGACGAGATCAAGGAGCATGAGATCTTTATGGGTGATCTGCCGCTTATGACAGCGACAGGTACTTTTGTGATTAATGGTGCTGAGCGGGTTATCGTCAGCCAGTTAGTACGGTCCCCTGGTATTTATTATGCGATTGCTCATGATAAACTTGGAAAGAGATTATTTTCCTGTACAGTAATTCCCAGCCGTGGAGCATGGCTGGAATATGAGACGGATTCCAACGATGTATTCAGTGTACGTGTAGACCGGACCAGAAAGGTGCCGATCACCGTATTGATTCGTGCGCTGGGCCTGGGAACCAACGCGGAGATCCTGGAGATGTTTGGTGATGAACCGAAGATCCAGGCAAGTTTTACAAAAGATACGGCTGCTTCTTATGAGGAAGGTCTGCTGGAATTATATAAGAAGATTCGTCCGGGTGAGCCGCTGGCAGTGGAAAGCGCCAGGAGTCTGATTAACAGTATGTTTTTTGACCCAAAACGCTATGATCTGGCAAAAGTAGGCCGCTACAAATTCAATAAGAAACTGCTTCTTCGAAATCGTATTGCCGGCCAGGTATTGGCTGAAGATGTGGTAGATACCACAACAGGTGAGATTATTGCGGAAGCAGGAACGGAAGTGACGAAAGAATTGGCAGACGCGATTCAGAATGCGGCTGTTCCTTTCGTGTGGATTCAGACAGAGGAAAGAAATATCAAGGTTCTTTCTAATATGATGGTTAATCTGACCGGCTTTGTGGATTGCAATCCGAAAGAGTTGGGTATTACGGAACTGGTATACTATCCGGAATTAGCACAGCTTATGGAAGAATATACCGATCCGGAGGAATTGAAAGAGGCTATTCATCGTCATGTGCATGATTTGATTCCGAAACACATTACCAGAGATGATATTTTTGCTTCTATCAATTATAACATGCATCTGGAATACGGTTTGGGAAATGACGACGATATCGATCATTTGGGTAACCGCCGTATTCGTGCCGTGGGAGAACTTTTGCAGAACCAGTACCGGATCGGTATGTCCCGTCTGGAACGTGTGGTTCGTGAACGAATGACTACTCAGGATGCGGATGGCATTTCTCCGCAGTCTCTGATTAATATTAAACCGGTAACTGCAGCAGTGAAGGAATTCTTTGGTTCTTCCCAGTTGTCTCAGTTTATGGATCAGAACAACCCGTTGGGTGAGCTGACGCATAAGAGACGTCTGTCTGCATTGGGACCGGGTGGTCTGTCCCGTGACCGTGCCGGATTTGAGGTTCGAGACGTACATTACTCCCATTATGGAAGAATGTGCCCTATTGAGACACCTGAGG
>CAYRTA010000198.1:0-1965 GCA_964427045.1 uncultured Hoministercoradaptatus sp.
ACATGATTGCCAACATGGGCAAGGAAGGGAAAAACATCAGTATGGACACATTAGTTCGTATCTGCGAAACGCTGGACTGCGGCATATTGGATGTGATTGAGTTAGCTGATGACGGGCCTTCTGTTACAGGAGGGTTCAAGAATAGAAGAACTAAAGGAAAACAAGATTGATTATATACTTGTGGGCGGTTATTATATCCACGATTTGATATTTTCGGAAGAAAGTCGTTCGAGTGGCTGCTTTGGGCAGACACACTATGGATAAAAGCGTAATAACGATTTTCTGCTGTACAAAACATATGGTATTGGATATACTTAAATCAGAGAGAAACATAATGATTCAAGAAATAAGAAAGGCGGGTAAGATAAATGTCAATCATGGGATATTATGATGGAACGGCTGTACAGGTAAACAAGCCACTGCAAATGAATCAAAAAGTTATTATCATACCAATAGAAAGCGAAGACGATTGGGGGGAATCTGCCGAGGGCGGACTCCATAAATATGCAGATGCATCTTTAATAGAGCAGGAAAAAGATGCATGGAGAAAGGCGGCAGTTAAGAAGTATGCTGGGAAATAGCTGTATGCTGGATGCCAATGCGGTGCTAAGGTTTTTATTGCAGGACATTGACGAACAGTTTCAACAGGTAAGAACGGTCATCAGGACGAAAAAATGTTATGTGACGCTTGAAGTATTGGCAGAAGTTTGTTATGTGCTGGAAGGAGTCTATCAGGTTTCAAGGGAGGATGTCGCAAGAAATTTCCGTAAGCTGAATAACGATGTATCCATTTTAAATGCGGATGTACTTCTCCGGGCATTGGAGATATATGATACAATGCCAAAATTGGATTTTGTAGATTGCATTTTATATGGATACAACAAGGAAAGGGGCATTGAAATTGTAACTTTTGACAAGAAATTAAAAAAACGGATGGAGGATATAAAGAAAACAGACGACTTTAAAAAAGTATAGGAAGAAATTTTTGCTTTTTATACAGTATTGAGGTGGCGGGCGTTATGTCCGTCACCTTTGTTATGGCAGGAAAATGCCCGTCCATATTTAGATAAATTGTCACCGTTTCCGGCTTCCTAAAGGCGAATCCTTATAGATGCCGGATTTTTTCATGATATTTTTCAAGTCTGTGCGTTCCTTTTCGGTCAGCTTATCATAGCTGATTTGAAGCTGTGAGCACATGATATAGCAGAATTTATCCAGGGCGTTCCCCGGAAAGCGCATGGCTCTTTCCGCTTCTTCAATCATTTTGAGTGTGTTGGAACCGTCCGGCGCACTCTCCGCATCGTCCTCGTGATCCAGCCGGATGTCGTGGAGAATTTCGTCCCACTCCTTATGTGTGACATGGCAGAAATAATCTTCTTCCTGTATCTGTGAAGCCTGTAACGCTTTCAGGGTGGTATCTTCTTCCGCTGGCTGGTATTTCTGCTGGATTTCCGCCCGCACCGCTTCCAGAGTGGCGTTTATGTCCTGAAAACGCATGGTGGCGATGCTGTCCACATATATTTCTGCATCTGTCATTAAAGTGATGAAATTTTCATGCGTGGCAATCTCGCAGAGCAGTCGGTTGTTGATGCGCCCGCTTTTTAACAGTTCCACCATGTCATCGCTTAAATGCAGCTCCGTGAGTTCTGCGTTTGGGCGGTTCCTGTTTTCAGTCACGCATAAAAGGTAATCTGTGGAAACACCGTAAAATTTTGCAAGCGTTAAGATGGATTTGTGGCTGATTTCCTTTATATCGTCATTTTCATAGCTGCCGAGGGCGGATTTTGAAATTCCTGTCAGCTCTGCAAGTTCTTCCAGTTTTAAATGCCGCTCTGTCCGCAGGTCTTTGAGCCGTTCCTGTATGGTTATTCCCTGTTTCATGGTTCTATCCCCTTCCCGATGGCCTGTTACCCACCGCCATACTGATTATACCACACCATTCCGCAAACGTGGAATTTTTTGGCT
>CAYRTA010000199.1:0-1954 GCA_964427045.1 uncultured Hoministercoradaptatus sp.
GCGGTTGACCAGACAAGAGGCTGGTTCTACTCTCTGCTGGCTGAGTCTACGCTGATTTTTAATAAGGCGCCTTATGAGAATGTTATCGTTCTGGGTCATGTACAGGATGAAAATGGCCAGAAAATGAGTAAATCCAAGGGAAATGCCGTGGACCCATTCGAAGCGCTGGCTACCTATGGCGCTGACGCCATCCGCTGGTATTTCTATGTAAACAGCGCTCCCTGGCTGCCGAACCGCTTCCATGGAAAAGCTGTGCAGGAAGGCCAGAGAAAATTCATGAGCACCCTGTGGAATACGTATGCGTTTTTTGTGCTGTACGCGAATATCGATGAGTTTGACGCTACCAAATATGAACTGGAATATGACAAACTGTCTGTCATGGATAAGTGGCTGCTGTCCAAATTAAATACGGTTGTACAGTCTGTGGATGATAATCTGGATCATTACCGGATTCCGGAAGCCGCAAGAGCCCTGCAGGAATTTGTGGATGATATGAGTAACTGGTACGTCAGAAGAAGCCGTGAACGTTTCTGGGCGAAGGGTATGGAGCAGGATAAGATCAATGCTTATATGACGCTGTATACCGCGTTGGTTACCATTGCGAAGACGGCCGCTCCTATGATTCCGTTTATGACAGAGGATATTTATCAGAACCTGGTGCGCAGCATCGATTCCAACGCGCCGGAAAGCATCCATCTGTGTGATTTCCCGGCAGCAAATCCGCAGTGGGAAGATAAAGAACTGGAAGAGAACATGGAGCATCTGCTGGATATTGTCGTTATGGGGCGTGCCTGCAGAAATGCGGCGAACATCAAGAACCGTCAGCCGATTGCCAAAATGTATGTAAAGGCGGATTATGAGTTGTCCGCGTTCTACACATCCATCATTGCTGACGAATTGAATGTGAAGGCTGTAGAATTTACCGATGATATTGAAAACTTTATCTCCTATACCTTCAAACCTCAGCTAAAGACCCTGGGACCGAAATATGGAAAACTGCTGGGCGGCATCCGCCAGGCACTCTCCACATTGGACGGAAATAAGGCAATGGCCGAACTGCGGGCTTCCAATGAATTAAAACTTGACATCAATGGTACGGAGGTTGTATTATCAGAGAGTGATTTGTTGATTGATACAGCCCAGATGGAAGGGTTTGTGACCGAATCCGACAATCATTTGGCAGTCGTACTGGATACGAATCTGACACCGGAACTGATCGAGGAAGGTTTCGTAAGAGAAATCATCAGCAAGATTCAGACCATGAGAAAAGAAGCTGGCTTTGAGGTGATGGATAAGATTCGTGTGTACGTCAAAGACAATAAAGTAATTGAAAATATCATGAAGGTACATGCAGCAGAAATTCAGTCGGAGGTATTGGCGGAGGCCGTGCTGTTTGAGGCTGTGCAGGGTTACGAGAAGAGTTGGAATATCAATTCGGAGAAAGTAACGCTGGCTGTTGAAAAATTATAGAACCATGTAAACAATAAAATATCGAAGGGGATATAGCAAAAGAAGCAATGTCCCCTTCTTTTATGCGGTCTTGACGAACCAGTAACATAATCGAAAAATGTATGTTTAACCCCCAAAAAATATTTCGGTGGCCGCAGAAACAGCAAGGAGGTAAAAATGTTAGATCATCAATTTAAAAAAGAAGAGTTTAAGAAAAGCGTAAAAGAAAATGTAAAGATGTTGTATCGTAAGGAGTTGGATGAGGCGACACAGGAGCAGGTGTTCCAGGCCGTTTCTCTGGCTGTAAAGGATGTTGTCATCGATAACTGGCTGGCAACCCAGAAACAGTACGAGGAAGACGATCCGAAGATCGTATACTATCTGTCCATGGAGTTTCTCATGGGCCGTGCCCTGGGCAATAACCTGATTAACCTGTGCGCTTATCAGGAAGTAAAAGAAGCCCTGGATGAGCTGGGCTTTGACTTAAACGTTATCGAAGATCAGG
>CAYRTA010000200.1:0-1910 GCA_964427045.1 uncultured Hoministercoradaptatus sp.
TTCGAGCACTTTTTTGTTATAATTTTTATGCAATTTGGTATTTTTATTTATTGCATTTTTATGTATATGTTATTTTTATATATCCGTACACACTTAAAAGTATGTCTGTTTTTTATACAAACTTCTGTACTTTGTCCATTGAATTCGGCACGATTAAAATCATATAATTGCTAAACAGCATGATTAATCAGCAAAAATCTTGCAATTTCATGCATTTTATCCATTTTGTATCACAAAAAGCACTGCAAATTTAAAGCGCTTTAAATAGTTGAAAAAGGTAGATTGTATAATCGATACGGCATAGTCGGGATAATCGCCAGCAGGGCGATTTTAAAATGGGGGAAATTTAAAGCGCTTTAAATTGAAAGAACCAAAGGAAAATCAAGGGTCAATGGAACTCGCGCAGGGAAAGGGAGGACAAAGTATGTCTAAGAAATGGTGGAAGGAAGCGGTTGTTTACCAGATTTATCCGAAAAGCTTTCAGGATTCCAATGATGATGGTATCGGTGATCTGAGAGGTATTATCAGCCGCCTGGATTACATTCGCGATCTGGGCGCAGATGTGATTTGGTTAAATCCGATTTACAAATCTCCGCAGGTAGACAATGGCTATGATATATCGGATTATCAGGATATCAATCCTGATTTCGGCACGTTGGAAGATTTCAAAGAACTTTTGGATGAAACCCATAAGCGTGGTATGAAATTAATTCTGGATATGGTTTTGAATCATACTTCTGACGAACACGCGTGGTTTCAGGAATCCAAAAAATCAAAAGATAACCCTTACCGGGACTATTATATCTGGCGGCCAGCCAGGGAAAATGGAAAAGAACCCAATAACTGGGGGAATTATTTCTATGAGGGCCGCGGCTCTGCCTGGGAATGGGATGAGACAACCCAGGAATACTATTTGCATAATTACTCCAAAAAAATGCCCGATTTGAACTGGGACTGTCCGGCATTGCGGCAGGAGATTTACCAAATGCTCCGCTGGTGGTGCGATATGGGAGTCGATGGATTCCGCCTGGACGCCATCAACCGTTTGCAAAAGCCCGCAGGTCTGCCGGATTCTTTACGTCCCCCCACACCTCCTGTGGGAATCTACGGTTATGTGGTGGATCGTCTCATGTGTGCGAATCAGCCAGGTATCCATGAGTTACTCCATGAATTGAATCGGGAAGTGTTTGGCAGGTATGACATTATGACGGTAGGGGAGACAGGAAGCCTGACCTCTGATATCGCGCTGGATTATGTGGGCGGCGACCGGAAGGAAATCAATATGGTATTCCATTTTGAAGTGGCGAAAAATGCCCATTTGGTTACCGTTCCGGAATTTAAGGACGTGCAGAAACGCTGGGCAAAGATTGTAGAGGACGGAGGCTGGATTACCCAGTATCTGACCAATCACGATTCTCCGCGCCAGATCTCCCGCTTTGGAAATGATACCACATACCGGGTGGAGTCCGGTAAGATGCTGGCCATGCTGATGCACACCCTTCCAGGTACGATTTATATCTACCAGGGAGAGGAAATTGGTATGACCAATGTGGATTTCCCTTCCATTGAATATTACAATGAAAAATATACGGTCGGTAAATATGAAACAATGGTGGAGGCTGGTGAAGATCCGAAGAAGGCGCTGGATTCCCTGAAAATGATGAGCCGTGACAATGTGCGTACGCCTATGCAGTGGGATGGAACGCGGCATGCCGGTTTTTCAAAGGGACAGCCCTGGCTGACCGTTAATCCCAATTATCCTGACATCAATGTGAAGAAAGCACTGGAAGATCCAGATTCCGTATACTATACGTATCAGACTTTGATTTCCATGAGAAAGAAACATCCGGTTATGGTATATGGTTCTTATCTGCCGGTGATGGAAGAAGAGGAAAACATCGTCGCTTTTA
>CAYRTA010000201.1:0-1900 GCA_964427045.1 uncultured Hoministercoradaptatus sp.
ACGCATCACTTCATCCTCAATCTCTTTCCATCCGGCGATACAACGTTCTACCAAAACCTCGCCCACACGAGAAAGACGCAGACCATTTTCCAGAATTTCAATCAGTTCATGCTCATTGTGGGCGATACCGCCGCCGCTGCCGCCCAGGGTATAAGCCGGCCGAAGCACCACCGGATAACCGATGGTATTGGTAAAGACGATACCGTCCTCCACGGTGGTAACCACTTTGGAAGCTGCCACCGGCTCGCCGATTTTCTCCATGGTATCCTTAAATTCCTGACGATCCTCTGCCTTCTTGATGGTCATGGAAGTGGTTCCTATCAGACGCACGTTATGTTCTTTTAAGAAGCCTCTCTCTTCCAGCTCCATGGCCAGATTCAGTCCTGCCTGTCCCCCAAGGGTCGGCAGCACACTGTCCGGTTTCTCTTTCAAAATCAGCTGTTCTACCACTTCTACGGTCAGAGGCTCAATATACACCTTATCGGCAATATCCTTATCGGTCATGATGGTTGCCGGGTTGGAGTTTAAGAGTACTACCTCGATGCCTTCTTCTTTCAGAGAACGGCATGCCTGCGTTCCCGCATAGTCAAACTCAGCCGCCTGGCCGATGACAATCGGACCGGAGCCAATCATCAATACCTTCTTAATATCCTGATTCTTTGGCATTACTCTTCTCCTCCCATCATATTGATAAAGCGGTCAAACAGATAACCGGAATCCTGAGGACCCGGACAAGCCTCCGGATGGAACTGTACCGTAAAAATATTCTTTCCTATATAACGGAGCCCTTCATTGGTTCCATCATTGACATTGACAAAGGCAGGAACCGCCACCTTGGGATCCAGGGTATCGGTATCTACCACATAGCCATGATTCTGGGAAGAAATGTAAACTCTTCCGGTGGCCAGATCCTTTACGGGATGATTGCCGCCGCGGTGACCGTATTTCATCTTGTGGGTATCCGCACCGGTAGCCAGAGCCATCAGCTGGTGGCCGAGACAAATAGCAAAAATCGGCACATCCGAATCGTATAATTTTTTAATTTCTTTAATAATATTGGTACATTCTTTGGGATCTCCAGGGCCATTGGATAACATGATTCCGTCCGGCTGGTCGGCCAGGATTTGTTCTGCTGTGGTATCCGCCGGATAAATGGTTACCTGGCAGCCACGCTGATGCAAGGATTTGGCAATATTGTTTTTTGCTCCAAAATCAAGAAGTGCTACTTTCTTTCCGGTTCCTTTGAGAACGGTTTTATCCACACAGGTGACACGTTCTACAACCTTACCGGTGTTATATGCTTTCAATTTCGGAAGGATGACATTCAGATCATAATTCTCATTTGTGGTGATCATTCCGTTCATCGTTCCCTTTTCACGAAGAATTTTAGTCAATGCACGGGTATCAATCCCGGCAATACCCGGAATATCAAAACGTTTCAGAAAATTACGAATCGTATCCTGACACCGGAAATTTGAGGGAAGACGGGATAATTCGCGTACAATATAGCCATCCGGCCATGGTCTCAGCGATTCTTCATCTTCATAACAAATACCATAATTACCAATTAACGGATAAGTCATGCAAACGGCCTGTCCTGCATAGGACGGATCCGTCAGCACCTCAAGATAACCGGTCATGGAAGTGTTAAAAACAATCTCACTGATGATTTCCCTGTCTGAACCAATACTCGTACCGGTAAAAACATGTCCATCTTCAAGAATTAAAAAAGCTTTCATCGTTCCGTATCCTTTCTTTTCAATTTTCAAAACATGTCTTAGGACTGCTTATCATAGGAAAGGGGAGAAATATCTCTGATATCGCTCCCCCTGCTTAATCTTGTAAATCCTATCATAAAATGCCAATGATTGCAACCAAAAAATAAATCAAAAATAAATTC
>CAYRTA010000202.1:0-1860 GCA_964427045.1 uncultured Hoministercoradaptatus sp.
TGAACATGATTGCCATTTACCACATTATGAAAGCAGTAAATCTGGATCAGACATTACTGGCACTGATTCTGGTATATTCCGGTGGAGCTGGTCTGAACTATTACATTGCAAAGGGCTACTTCGATACCATCCCAAAATCGCTGGATGAGGCCGCCATACTGGACGGAGCATCCAACAGCACGATCTTCTGGAAGATCATTCTGCCAAACTCCAAGCCGGTTATTGCCACGACGGCGATCAATGCCTTTATTAACCCGATTTGTGATTACATCTTCGTGTCGGTCATTATGAAGGACAACTACAATAACTTCACCGTGTCAAAGGGATTGTACACCATGGTAGATAAAACAAACATCTATGAATACTACACGGTTTTCTGCGCTGGTGCAGTGATTGTTGCGATTCCTGTTGTGCTTCTCTTTATCCGTATGCAAAAATATTATGTTGCCGGTGTTGTTGGCGGCTCTGTGAAAGGGTGACATATGAATCCTGCATCGATTTACCATAGGCCATTAAGTGAATACGCCTTTGCCTTAGATGATACCCATTATGTCTTTCGCCTGAGGACAGGAAAAGGGGAGGCAAAGAGCTGTAAGTTCTATTATGCGGATCGGGCAACCATGGAACCGGAGCTGGAATTTTTTTCCGTGACCATGGACAAATTCCGGGAAGATTTGTATTTCGACTGGTATGAGGTTCGTCTGGAAACACGGCTGGAACGCATCGCATATTATTTTGAACTGTTCGATGGAGCGCATTCTCTCTGCTATTATGGAGACTGCTACGAAATGGTGGGGAACCCCACCAGGGCGGATTACTTTCAGCTTCCCTTTAATCACCGGGCAGACCGATTGACCATTCCGGAATGGGCGAAGGATGCCGTCGTTTATAACATTTTCCCTGACAGCTTTGCCGATGGGAAACGAAAGATCTCCGGCAATTCCCAGGCGGGCTTAGGCGGCACTCTAAAGGGTATTGCTGAAAATCTGGATTATATCGCATCTATGGGGTTCAACTGCATCTACTTAAACCCAATCTTCGAGGCAGAATCTTATCACAGATACGATACCCTTGACTACTATCGGATCGATCCCCACATGGGTACGAAAGATGATCTACATGATCTGGTAGAGAAAGCACATGCGCAAGGAATTCATGTCATTCTTGACGGCGTGTTTAATCACATCAGCAGCAGTCACTTTATGTTCCGGGATGTGCTGGAGAGGGGGATGCGTTCGGAATATTACTCCTGTTTCTACCGACTCCCGACCCATCCTGCAATCCCAGCCCCCGGTGTTTGTCCGGAGTATACCTGCTTTTCTTATGTTTCCAGTATGCCAAAAACCAACACCGCAGATCCATATTTGCGGCAATATTTCTGCGATGTGGGAACCTACTGGATCCGGGAATTTGACATTGACGGCTGGCGGCTGGATGTGGCAAATGAACTGGACGACGGCTTCCTGCGGGCGTTCTGCGCAGCGGTAAAGGCGGCAAAGCCTGGTGCCCTTATTATTGGAGAGGTCTGGGAAAATGCGTCTCATTACTTAAACGGCGATATGCTGGATTCTGCAATGAATTACGATTTTCGCCGCTACTGCCGCAGATTCTTTGCAGAGGAAACTGTCAGTGCGGAAGTCTTTGATACAAATGTTTCCACTCTCTTGCTTCGATATCGGGAAAATGCCCTGTTTGCCCAGCTGAATCTGCTGGATAGCCACGACGTCAGCCGCTACCTGACGCTGTGCGGTCAGGATGTAGACAGGATGGAGATGTCTGTGCTTTTCCAAATGACCTTTCCCGGCATGCCCTGCGTATTTTACGGAGATGAAAAGGGGCTGTGCGGCGTGAGCGAAAAGG
>CAYRTA010000203.1:0-1848 GCA_964427045.1 uncultured Hoministercoradaptatus sp.
GGTCTGGGCACCCTTTGTAGCATTTACCACGTAGGTACTGATGGTGTCGAACGTGGCCGGTTTCGTGTAAGTGGCCACAAAATAATCATCCAACGAAAGCGTAATAGCCAGTGAAAATCCGGAAATGATACCAGAGGAAATCTGAGGTATCACCACACGGCGGAGGGCCACCGCAGGAGTGGCGCCCAGATCGAGCGCAGCCTCATAAATGCTGGGGTCCATTTGCTTTAATTTCGGCACAACCGATAAATATACGAAAGGCGCACACAAGGTCACATGACCCACAACCAGCGGAATATACGTATCTTTACTGACGCCTAAAACGATGACCAGTAAAATACAGATAGAAAATCCCGTCACCACATCTGCGTTCACCACAGGAATCTGGTTCATGGTAGAAATCAGCGAATTCACCTGTTTTCTGGAATAAAAAGCTCCAATGGCTCCCATTGTTCCCAGAATCGCGGCTAAAACCGCAGATACGAAAGCCAGCACCACCGTTCCCAAAATCATATTTCTCAACTCCGGCGTAGAAAATAAGGTCACATAATTATGGAAGGAAAATCCCCGGATGGCCCCGATATTGGCAGCATCCGTAAAGCTATACACGGTTAAAATGAGAATCGGCGCATACAAAAACAGTAAAATCAGAGCCATGAACAGACGTTTCCCCGCTTTTTTCATCATAACAGCGCACCTCCCATTCTTTGATTATCCTCTTCCATCCCTTTGGTCAGGCAGGTAAACAGACAAATAATGGCAAGCAAGATTAAAGCAATCATGGAACCGCCATGCCAGTTATAAGCCGCAAAATAGCTTCCGATCAGACTACCCATTATGTAGGTGCTGTTATACAGCATGTCCAGCACTACATAGTTTGTCATAGCCGGCAAAAACACCATGGAAAAACCGCTGACAATTCCCGGCGCCGACAACGGTAACGTCACTTTCAAAAAAGCCGTGACATCATCCGCCCCTAAATCCTTCGCCGCCTCAATCAGAGAACCATCCAATTTGGAAATCGTCGTATAAATTGGCAGGATCATAAAGGGAAGAAAATCGTAGGTCATACCTGCCACCGCATTAATAAAAGGATGATAAGCCAGATTTCCCTCGATCAGTGTTAAGATTTCTTTTAACGCCGTGATACGCAGAGAAAAGTTAATCCACATCGGCATAATAAATAACATCAATAACACCGACTTTCTTTTTAATTTACTGAAAGCCAGAATATAGGCCGTTGGATACGCCAGCAACAGACACACTGCTGTCGTTACCAGCGCGATAGCCAGACTATAAAAGAGCGTTCCCAGGGTATTCGGGTCGGTAAAAAAGCCCGTCAGATTTTCGATTGTCGGCTCCCCTTGTCCATTGGTAAAAGCATAGTATACCAGCACTGCCAGCGGAGCCACCACAAACAGCAAGAGAAACAATGCATAGGGAATACCCAGATTTTTCCTTGAAAATTTAAGGACATGCATACTTTTTCCTCCTCATCGTTTCACTTTAAAAGTCATCTTCTCTACAGGCATCACAAGACCCACATGGTCATCCATATTCCACAAATCCTCATCGTTGACCACAAAATCCTGTTCAATATCCGTATGAATCACATAACTGTAATGGTCGCCTTTGTAAATCAGATTGCTGATATATCCTTCTACCAGTCCCTCTTCCACATGGTCCGTCATATAGATATCCTGGGGCTGTATGGAAACGGTCACCTTCGTACGGCCCGGATCCACCACTTCGCCGTTTTCATCCAGCAAGGTACCATCCTCCAGGCGTTTGCTGCCCTTGATGATCCGTGTCAGACTGGTCTCTATTATTTTACCGTTATATTCCAGA
>CAYRTA010000204.1:0-1839 GCA_964427045.1 uncultured Hoministercoradaptatus sp.
TTTGGAAATTTTGCGAATCTCATGGCACCAATGATACCCATCAAAAAAAGGCAATTTAATATCCAGCAGGACCAGATGAGGCCCGAAAGCGGCAAACTCACCTAATACGTCACGGAAATTTTTCACATATGCCGCCTGCAAATCCCACTGTTCCAGACAGCTTTTCAGTGCCTCCGCAATGCCCTTATCATCTTCTACAATCAAAATCCGATACATCTTATATTCTCCATTTCTGACCGAAAACTCCTATTACACCACCCATTATAAAATACTTATTTTCCACAGGAAAGGAAAACAAAAGAAAAATATAAGAAAATTAAGAATCTTCCAAAAAGACCGCCATAGATTACGGCTGTTACACCGAATCCTGACGGTCTCGCTTATGTTTATGTTTTATTTCCTATTTCTCATGTCTTAATTCTTATGTCTTATGTCTTATCACACAATCACTAAAGCGCGCTTCGATAGATATCCGCGATTTCTTCCTGGGTAAATACCACCGGATTGTTGGCAACGCCCGCCGCAGAAACCTTCATACAGTTTTCCGCCATCCAGGGCACATCTTCCTCTTTAATACCCAGATCAGACAAAGTAAGGTTCAAATCCAGTTTTTTCAAAAGAGTGCGTACCTGGCCGGCACAATCTTTGGCATCAGTTCCGCCGAGAATACGGGAAATCCGGCCAAATTTTTCGGGATTTCCTTTATAGGAAGCCTCGATAACCGGCGGCGTCAGCGCGGCCAGACCCTGGCCATGCACAATATCTTTCAGACCGCTGGCCGGATGTTCCATACCATGCGCCAAGGTAACACCTGCGGTATTAATTACCATTCCGCCGATGGTGCTGGCCACTGTAATCTTCTCCCAGGCCTCTTTGCTGTCATCGGCCCCTGTATATACGTTCACCAGATTTTCCGCAATCAGAGAGATAGCATAGATACTCAGCGCATCCGTAAATGGCTGGGCGATCTTCGCCGTATAAGCCTCAATATTGTGGCACAGGGCGTCAAAGCCCACGGAAGCCAGTACTTTCTTCGGCATAGTCATCATACACTCCGGATCGACAATGGACACTTTCGCCACAATGGCGTTACAGCGAAGACTCTTCTTATCCCCATTTTCCGGGTTTGTCAGCACCGCAAATCCATTTCCCTCAGACCCCGTTCCGCAAGTCGTCGGAATCAAAACCAACGGCAGGGCCTCATCACTGGTTTTCCGGTTAAAGATATAATCATTAATGTCACCGTCATTTACTGCCAGAAAAGCAATGGCTTTCGCACAGTCCATAATGCTTCCGCCGCCGATGGCAGTTACCACATCACAACCGTTTTTTCTGGCAAACAGGGCGCCTTCTTCCGCCGTTGTGGTCAGCGGATTTTGCGCAACCTTATCAAACAACACCGTTTCCATTCCCTGCTCTTCCAAACTCTTTTTTACCCGGTCATACAAACCAGACTTCTTTGCGCTGCTGCGCCCGGTAACAATCAGGGCCTTCTTACCGTAAGGCCGGGTGAGTTCACCCACCTGGTCCACCTTTCCGCATCCAAATACTACATGAACCGGAAGATAATAATTGAATATCATAATGCTACTCCTCTACTCTTTAATACAGAAGCAATGGCCTCATCAATGGCACGGTCAAGTGCTTCGTTCAATTCGTAATCACTGGACTGCAAAGCTGCCGCGTCTTCGTCAGAAATAATCTCAATCAGTGAGCCAAATTTCTCTTTGTATTTTACCTTACAAACGATGAAGAATACAATACCTAAAATGCACCAGCCGCCAGCCATCAGCCATTCCTGCCATACCAGCGCGGAACCGGAAGCCGGAACCAGATAAC
>CAYRTA010000205.1:0-1808 GCA_964427045.1 uncultured Hoministercoradaptatus sp.
ATTAGAGGTGAGTTTATGTTTAAGACTCTTCAAAATGCATTTAAGGTGAAAGATGTCAGACATAGAATATTCTACGTGTTAATGATGCTGGTAGTTGTGAGAATAGGCTCACAGCTGCCGGTACCTGGTGTGGACAGCAGCTATTTCCAGGAATGGTTTGAAAGCCAGTCCGGGGATGCATTCAATTTCCTGGATGCTTTCACGGGCGGATCATTTTCATCGATGTCTATTTTAGCGTTGAGTATTACACCGTATATCACATCTTCCATTATTATGCAGTTAATGACAATTGCAATTCCGAAACTGGAAGAAATGCAGAGAGACGGCGAAGATGGAAGAAAGAAGATCGTTGCGATTACCAGATACGTAACGATTGCACTCTCTTTGTTTGAGTCTGTTGCCATGGCAATCGGATTCGGCAATAAGGGTCTGATTCCGGATAATAATGTGGGTAAGACGATCGTCGTTGTAGTGGCTCTGACGGCCGGTTCCGCATTTCTGATGTGGGTAGGTGAACAGATTAATGATAAGGGCGTTGGAAATGGTATTTCTATCGTGCTTTTGATTAATATCGTATCCCGTATCCCAAGTGACATGACATCCTTGTATGAGAAATTTGTCAAGGGAAAAATCATTGCGAAGGGAATTCTCTCAACTGTGATTATCCTGGCAATTATCGTGCTGGTTGTTGTTCTCGTATTGCTGTTGAATGGTGCGGAGAGAAGAATTCCGGTTCAGTATTCCAAGAAGATGCAGGGACGTAAAATGGTTGGCGGCCAGTCAAGCCATATTCCGTTGAAAGTGAACACGGCAGGTGTTATCCCTGTTATTTTTGCTTCTTCGATTATGTCATTTCCGAGTATTATTGCTTCCTTCCTTGGCAAGACCAATGGTACCGGTATCGGAAGCAAGATCATGGCGGCTCTGACCAGCGGTAACTGGTTTAATCTCAAGCAGCCGGTCTATTCCGTCGGTGTTCTGGTTTATATCGTACTGGTTATCTTTTTCGCATACTTCTATACGTCGATTACGTTTAATCCACTGGAAGTGGCAGATAATATGAAAAAACAGGGTGGATTCATTCCTGGTATTCGTCCGGGCAAACCGACGGTGGACTATTTGACCAATTTGTTGAACTACATCATCTTCATTGGTGCTGCAGGTCTTACCATAGTGGCAGTCATTCCGTTTATTTTCAATGGTTTGTTTGGCGCAAATGTGTCCTTTGGCGGAACATCTATCATTATTATTGTAGGTGTTATTCTGGAAACATTGAAGCAGATTGAGTCCATGATGCTGGTAAGAAATTACAAAGGCTTTTTAAGTGAATAATAGGTTGTGGCGTTTACGCCACAGCCTTACTGTTATGTATTGAAGTTTCGTTTTATAGGATTTAGATGGAGGTTTTTATGAAGCTTATTATGTTGGGGGCTCCTGGAGCCGGTAAAGGTACCCAGGCAAAGAAAATATCAGAAAGATATCAGATTCCCCATATCTCCACCGGAGATATTTTCCGCGCGAACTTAAAACAGGGCACGGAACTGGGATTAAAGGCAAAAGGCTATATGGAGCAGGGACTTCTGGTTCCTGATGAACTGACCTGTGATCTGGTTGTAGATCGTATTGTACAGGAAGATTGCAAAAACGGTTATGTGCTGGATGGTTTCCCAAGAACCATTCCCCAGGCAGAAGCCTTGAAAGCCGCGCTGGACAAAATGGGCGATTCCATTGATTACGCGATTAATGTGGAAGTTCCGGATGCAAATATCGTAAAACGTATGGGTGGACGCCGTGCCTGCCTGGGATGT
>CAYRTA010000206.1:0-1741 GCA_964427045.1 uncultured Hoministercoradaptatus sp.
TTGACATATGGCGTTTAGCCATAAGCCACAGCCATAAGCTGCTTTAGCAGCGGCTGGCCTTTGAAAAGGGCTGGCTGTGGTCCGTATGGCTGAATCGTTACGATTATTAAGTTTCCCCTGCGGGATCCGTTTCACCGCTTTGGTCATCCTGCGTATTTTCTTCCTGCTCTGTCTGGATGCTCAAACCTTCTGCAGCGGCAATTTTACTTTTTAATTCGTACTCTGAGGTTTTCTTGAAAATGATATTTACCGTATCCGTACTATAGTCTTCCAGATGAAGAATTCCCGTCTGATCAGACAAAAACGGCAAAATAGCCGCGACCCGCGTAATCTTTTCTTCCAGAAGTGTATCCTTGCCAAGCTGGCAATGAATCGTACCGTCATTATAAACCAGCGTGATCTCCCCGCTTTCATCGAAATATACGATTTCCGGCAAGATACCATATTTCTCTACCATACGGGTAATTCCAAGAATCGTATTGAAAATACTGTCATCCTCCAATTCGATGATATCACCCTTTGTCACCTGGCCGATATCCAGACCCACAATACGGGGCACATCCGTAACTGCCGCGTGAAACTCTGTGGCGGCTTCGTTACCGGAGCTAAACTCCTCCGCCTGTAAAACCGTGGCCTCCTGGCCTCCTGAGGCCCCATCCTCTTCGGCACCCTGTACCTCTCCTGTCAGCGCCTGTTCCGCTTCATTGGCTGCCTCTAAAGCCGCCTGCCGGTCGGCCTCCTCCTTCAGGGCCTTCAGTTCATCCTCCCTGGATTCAAAAGCCTGCAGTTCTTCTTCCTCCATGGCCACTTCTTCCACCACGAGACCATCCTTGTCAAAATACATTTTCTCCGTATTCTGCACAATATATCCAACAATTTTCTTTTCATTTACATGAATACGGAGGGTATGCGCATTCAGACGTTCCAACTCGAAGGATTCCAAAAAAGGAATATCCTCCGCTTCGATATTTTTGCAAAACAACATTGCCAAAACAGAATTGGAAGTCAATGGATTTTTCAGGGCATACTCTTTAATCTCCTGGTCCGTATAATGGGTACTTCCCAAAACCGTTACCGTATTTACCCGGAATACCGCCAGAAAAATAATCAGGAGTAATACTACGATTCCTGCCAGAATACCTGCCACCGCCCGTTTATTATGGATGATTTCTTTTATCGTATCTTTCCATGCTATTTTCATCTTTCTCTCCCTGCTTTCACCGCTCCGGCTGTCTGATTTTACCTCCCAGAGCAGTCACCGTGCCGATCAGATTCTCATATCCCCGCTCAATATAGTGCGCGCCGTTAATGACGCTGGTTCCTTCCGCGGCCAACGCCGCCACCACAAGCGCTGCCCCACCCCGCAGTTCCAAAGCTTCCACGCTCGCGCCATGAAGGGGCAGCCCGCCATAAATGCAGACCTCCTGGCCTGTCACGGCAATTGCCGCTCCCATCTTAGCCAGCTGAGGTACTACCCGGAATCGGTTTTCAAAAATAGTTTCCCGAATGCGCACAACACCGGGAACCGTCAGCAATACTGCCATCCAAATGGACTGCAGATCTGTGGGAAATCCGGGATAGGCTGCTGTCTCAATCCACTCCGGCCCATAGGCAAGTTTACTGCTGTCAGCCCTTAGTGTACCACTGATACGCTCCCATTGTCCACCCATTTTCTCATATATGGAAAGCAGAGCTCCCATTTCCCCCACCGGAGCCATGGGAAGTTCCACGTATCCTCTGG
>CAYRTA010000207.1:0-1516 GCA_964427045.1 uncultured Hoministercoradaptatus sp.
TTAAGACGTCGCCCTCTCACGGCGAAAACAGGAGTTCGATTCTCCTACGAACTGTTCACAGAAGCCTTTGATAATTCAAAGGCTTCTTTTTTTCGCAGGCAGTAAGCCAATGGGAAAGGCAGGATGGATTATGGCAAAGAAAAATACGTATGACGCCAGCAGTATTTCCGTATTAGAAGGGCTGGAGGCAGTGAGAAAGCGTCCGGGTATGTATATCGGAAGTGTGAGCCGCAAAGGATTGAACCATTTGATTTATGAGATCGTGGATAATTCTGTGGATGAGCATCTGGCTGGTTATTGCGATTATATTCAGGTGTTTTTGGAAGCGGACGGGACCTGCACGGTTACGGATAATGGCCGTGGTATTCCAGTAGGAATGCATGAAAAAGGGATCCCTGCCGAACGTCTGGTATTTACCACACTTCACGCGGGCGGTAAGTTTGATGACAGCGCCTATAAAACCAGCGGCGGTTTACATGGAGTGGGCTCTTCCGTGGTGAATGCCCTGTCTGTCTGGACAGATGTTAAGATTAGCCGGGACGGTTATGTGCATCATGACCGCTATGAACGAGGTGTGCCTGTTCTGGAATTGGAGAATGGCCTGTTGCCGAAACTGGGACGGACAAAGGAGACTGGCACCAGTATCACATTTTTGCCGGATCCGGAGATTTTCGAAAAGACCCGTTTCGGTGAAGTGGATATTAAGAGCCGGCTTCACGAAACTGCTTATCTGAATCCGAAACTGACCATTCATTTTGAGGACCGGAGACTGGATACGCCGGAAGTGCTGGATTTTCATGAACCGGACGGCATCATCGGTTATGTCCGGGATTTAAACAAAAAATGTGAAACGATTCACGAACCGGTATATTTTACCGGAATCAGTGAGGGAATTACCGTAGAGTGTGCCTTCCAGTTTGTCAATGAATTTCATGAAAATGTGCTGGGATTTTGCAACAATATTTATAATGCGGAGGGCGGTACCCATCTGACAGGATTTAAGACCACGTTTACAACGGTTATGAATACCTATGCCCGTGAACTTGGTATTTTGAAAGAAAAAGATGCGAACTTCACCGGCGCTGATATTCGTAACGGTATGACGGCTGTGATTTCCATCAAGCACCCGGATCCCCGGTTTGAAGGACAGACAAAGACGAAACTTGACAATCAGGATGCGGCGAAAGCCACTTCCAAAGTGACGGGTGATGAGATTGTGTTATTTTTTGACCGCAATCTGGAAACGCTGAAGGCGGTTCTTTCCTGTGCGGAGCGGTCGGCCAAAATTCGGAAATCGGAGGAAAAAGCCAAAACCAATCTTCTGACAAAACAAAAATATTCCTTTGATTCCAACGGGAAGCTGGCAAACTGTGTGAAAAAAGATCCTAAGCTTTGTGAAATTTTTATTGTAGAAGGGGATTCCGCCGGCGGTTCCGCGAAAATGGCCAGAGATAGAAATTATCAGGCAATTATGCCCATACGTGGAAAAATATTAAATGTAGAGAAAGCTTCCATT